>NZ_DATCTU010000124.1 GCF_036567765.1 Pseudobacteroides sp. | reverse complement strand
ATGGGAAACAGATTTAAAATATGGATATATTCATGGGGAGGATCGATTTTTTTACAAATTATCATATCTTGATGTGTTTGATCGTACGATAGTAAATTCACATATAGGCCTGAAATGTGAGGCAAAAGACGCTGTTTTTACGTTAAAAAAAGCATTAGCCATATCTATAAATATATTGAAGAAATTAATGCTTCCCCAGTGGTATATCGCTGGACATATAAAATGAATGAAGTGTCATTGTGAAATGCACATGTAATTTGCCAACGTTGTACTAGAGCCCATATATGGATCCTCTGTATAAATCTGATCAATCAAATGTTTTGCCTTAATTTCATTGTCAGATGGTTCACGAGAAACATAATAAATTCCTGTTCTGTTCAATGATAATAGATCTGTTTGTTTTGATAATGAAAATTTTTAATCTTCTGAAGGCTCAAGCATTAATAATCGATCATTTCTATCAGAATTTAATTCCAGATTTTTTTCAACCAATTCAATTGAGTAGTCAGTTCTCCAATATCGGCATATAGTTCCTTGATTTTTTGTTGCAATTCTTCTATCTCCTTGTCACCCTTTCTTCTGCCATCCTCAAGTACTCCTGGCAATGCTTCTATTGCCTCCTTCTTCCATTTGGCCAATTGATTAACATGAACTCCTAGTTCTGATGATAGTTGGGTCAAAGATTTTTCTTCCCTCAATATCATAATTACTGCTTTTGCTTTAAATTCTCCATTATATGATTTTCTCATAAAATTATTCTATCATATCCACCTTATACACCCCTATTTTTTGTCCGAATTTCTTAGACCATTATAATCTTATTGGCAAGACAAAAAAAATAGCGGCAGACAAGTTTAAAAAACTTCTGCCGCAAATTATTTCTTCCACAACCTTATGCTACAGTATTGAATTTAGCTGCAATCATAATTACATCCGCCATATTTATAGCTCCGTCTTTATTGAGGTCCAGCGTATCCACATATTTGGAATCACCACGGATTGAATTAAATACAATCGCTAACATAATTACATCTCCCATGTTTATAGCACCATCATTGTTTACGTCAAGACTGTTTTTAACAGGTGTATTGTTTGGTGTATTAGTTGGTGTGTTGGTTGGAGTGCTGGTTGGTGTATTGGTTGGTGTGCTTGATTGATTATCTTTAAACAAATCCGGTAAAATGTTATAAATATACTGATTAACATAACCCCACCAATGTGTACCTCCGTTAGCCACCATAAAATAGAGGTTTCCTTCTATTGGATCGTTTGAATATATGAAAGTATCTGTTATTTTTTTCAATTCTTCAATCTGAGGTTTCATATTGGGATATGCCTGATCTTGAGTGCCTGTAGCACAGAACAACTTATAGTCATGTGGTGCTTTATAACCGTATTTCTTTGGAATGCTTGCCAGATACGATGCTGTTTGTGAGGCTCCAGTAGTTCCGGCACCCCCAGTTACCGCCCAACAGTCACCGCTTAACGGCATATAATATTTGATATATTCAAGGCAGTTAATATATGTGTACCAGGTACATACCGAACCCATTGAGAATCCGCCAAATGCCCTGTGATCTCTGGAAGCCTTCATATCCGCAGTACTATTTGATTTTAAATATGTATTATATTTGGTTTCAACCAATGGAATAATTGTTTTGCTCAATTCCTGATGGAAAGTCGCCACATCATTATTACCCTTGTAAAATGAAGGTGTAACAAATATAGCCGGTGCAATATCTCCCTTTGCAATCATGTTATCGATTATTACCTTTAATTCCTTGTTCTGACCTGGTCCACCGAATAATAATGTCTCATCTTCACCGCCACCATGCATCAGATATACAACGTTATACTTTTTAGAAGTATCAGACTGGTTATATCCGTATGGAAGATAGACGTAAAAATTCTTAGTAGCATTACCCCAAGTGTAACTTAACCTTTCAATAGTACCTTGCTTTGAACTAATCGACTTGTACTCATTCGGAAGTGGTTTATAAATTTTCTCACCTGCTGCAAATACCGACAGATTAAAAGTAGTCATGCTGAGAATCATGATACTCGACAGAATAAAACATAAACACTTTTTAAAACCTTTTTTCAAAAACATTATAAATCCCCCTTTGAAATTGTTAAATTAAGTTATTACTTCCAAACCCTAATACCAAGGCACATTATAAATATATTTTCCACTATAATTGTGCCCTTACTTTGTAGATGACAAAATTTAGATCCAGTGCATCAACAAATCTGAAATCGCCATTGACTGAATTAAATACATTATAACATCCTTTGCAGTCTTCTCTCTTTTCTTCTTTGATACCTTTCCTTTAAATTCTTGATTGTCTTAAAATATAGTCTTACAGATTGTATGCACTAGAGTAATGTTTCTCCAAATCGATGCTCTTGGATGAAGAAATATGTGAGGGTGAGCCAATTCCCCATACTCTTTACCAAGTTAAGTAACAGTATTGAATTTTGCAGCTAAAATTATTACATCAGCCATATTTATTGCTCCGTCTCCGTTCAAATCACGGGCTTCAACATATTTAGGGTCTCCTTTGACCGTATTGAATGATGTCGCCAGAAGTATTACATCCGTCATGTTTATTACACCGTCTTTGTTCAAATCTTCTTTAAGAATAGTATTTGTAGTAGTGGCAGTGGTGGTAGTAGTGGTAGTTGGTAATGGTGCATTCGAACCTAGCTGAAGTATATATGCTTCCAATTGATCCAGCTGCTTACTTGTAAGATGAGACGTCTTTCCATGCTTGTTATCTACATTTTTCGTTGTCAATACATCACGAATTGTTGCTGCAGACCCGTCATGCAGATATGGAGCTGTCCTCCACATTTCCAATAGAGTCGGAGTATAGTACATTCCGTCTGGATCAAGAATGTCCTTTGTTCCTACATCATGAGCTTTCAAATTAGTATAGAATGGTCCTGAATGACAGCTTGAGCACTGAGTTTCACTGCTTTCAAAGATAGCCTTGCCAAGAGCAGCATCAGAAGTCATTGTACCATCCTTATTTGAATAAGGACTCCGTTCGGAAGACAGGCTTTTAATATAAGCTGCAACATCATCCAGCTCCCCTTGGGTAGGTTCTTTAAACTTAATGAACTTGAAGCCGGCTTTTATTCCAACATGGGCATCATCCCTTACACCACGCCACATAGCCGGAGGGGTGTCGAAAACATTCATCATAGATTTTGTGTTTTTTGTGTTGCCTATTCCGTCATTGGGCATATCCCAATTAAGCCCATCAGCTCTGCCTTCAGGGTGACAGGAAGCACAACTGAGCCATTTCTGAGTAGTGGTTGATGCATCATGGAATGTGCGTTCTCCCCTTCTCACCGGATCTTCCCCAGGTTGGTTCCCAAGCTTTACAGTACTTTGAAGCGTATCGGTAGCTGCATTTATAAAATAGACTTCACCTGCAAAATATGCTGCAACCGCTATATTTTTGCCATCAGGAGATATCGAGATTCCCCTTGGTCCCTGTCCGGACAAATCTATCTTTTTTAGTATACCCGCTCCCCACAAAGCTCCAAGGTCATATTTCAACATATCCCTTTTGGATGGATCTGCTTTAATCTGAAGCCATATATCGGAATAAGGCTTGTCATAACCTGACTTTGAGCGGAACAATAAGGAGAAGTTGCTGTTTGGCGTACCTGAAGCACCTCCTTTTAATATTTTCCACTGCTGACTAAGCCCTGCACTACTGCTGTTTGCCACAATACCGGCATTATTATTACGGGAGGCACCACTTACATCCATATACTTCTGGCTGGATTTGATCTGAAGCTTATAATAGCCCTCACCTGTATCAATTAATTTCCATTTCTGATTATCGGAATTACTCTGATCCCATTCAACAACAGGAGAGTTGTCGACAGTAGCACCAGCATTATCCAGTGCCTTGTTTGTACCTCTGTTGACAATGGTATAATAACCGTCATTATTGGCGATAATCCTATACTGCTGGTTGTTATTACCATTATCATCCCATTGAACGAGCTGTGTATTGTTTGCAGGATTTCCCCCGGGTATGTCCAGTGCTTTTCCGCTATTTCGGTTTATAAATTTATAGTAACTGTTAGGATCGAATTGAGTAATAGGTTCACTGGATCCACCGTCCATATTCCCAACCAAAAGCTGATGAAGTTTATTTAGATCGATTTTAAGCACCTGGTGGGTGCCTGATACGCTAACCCACATGGTTTTACTGTCGGATGATATTGTCAGCCCCCATGGATCTGCCGCTCCCTCCGTTATCCTGTCCAAAATAAAAGTTGTATATATGTTTTTCTTTGCTATATCAATTATTGTAACTGCATTTGTCATAACCCAGCCTTTTGTTATTTGAGTAGTAGGAAGTGACGTCTTTCCAAAGGTATGAAGAACATATGCCCACTTTCCATCCTGAGAACATTTTATTCCTCTGACATTGGATGATCCTTGGGGAAGAGTTATATTTGCAGCCGCCTGCTTGGTACTCATATCAACAAAAGTAACTGATGCTGCATATTTGGGAGCAAATGCATTTCCCGACGGCAATGCATGGCCGACTATGGCATATTTCCCATCTACTGTACCATCCATAAAATATGGGTAGTCCTTTACTGAGATGTCTTGTTCTACACTCCCTGAAGATAAATCAACAATAGATACTTTTTTGAGTCCATAATCCGACACAACAAGTTTACCTGCTATCAATGCAGTTCCCAGCGGTTTTGAGCCGGTTGAAAATCTCCTTGTTACAGACCCTGAAATAGGATTTACCTCGGCAACAGTTCCTGCTCCATACTCACAAACAAAGACACTTTGATTGCCGTTCCATACAATATCTCTTGGCTGCCCGTTCAATGGAACGATTTTTTGTATCGCACCATCCGATGCATTAATTATTTCCAACTGGGACTTTGTTGAATCGGATACTGCAATCATGCTGCCATCAGACGAGTATTCCGTATCAAACGGAGAAAAATATATATTATCAGCTGAATATCCATTCCTGTTTTCCTGAAATACGAAACTTCCCAAAGTTACGGTTATTGCTATACATAGAACCATCGGTATCAATTTTTTAAATACGTTTCGATCCATTTTAAACACTCCTATCCTTCATTATTTTTCATCCATGCCTTAGTCATGCTGAACAATAACTTCCGCTATAAATTTGGCTATTGTGTTGACTTAACTCGTCAACACTCGCTCAAAAGCGGAAGTAATTTTTCATCCATGCCTTAATTCAGAGATGGTTCTACCTGTTCGCCTCTAAGCTGGGCATCAATATTTTTATATTCTCCAAAGAAGGGTGCAATTCCTGAATCCAGCCATACTATAAATGAGTGAAGCTCACTCTGCGTAAGGCTTCCATGTCCAGTCTTCAGCTTTTGATAAAGTTTTGATGCTCTGGCTCCAAATTTTCCGGGTTCTGTTCTTGGATAGACTTTATTCCAGTCTGCTCCCGGATAAATCCCATCAAATAATGCAACATAGGGTTTCAAATTTTTATAAGAGCTAAACCATTTGGTTTGTGCATCTGTAGTGCCCTTTCTAAGGTCAGGCACCTGGGAACCGTTGTGACACGATATACATTTTTTGTCCAGGATTGGCTGGATAAGTCTTGGAAAGCTCACAGGCCTTGATCCCTGTGAAGGATCAGGAGTTATTTTTGATGGCTCTCTTCTTAGTGCAAGTGGTACACTTTCCGGGTTCACCGCTGCCTGGCGGCCAGGTTCATGGCAACCTTGGCAGTATAACTTAGTTTGACCCGGTATAAGGAATGTATCTGACCTCATGGTCTGAACAGCAGTTCCATCCTGGTCAACAGCTTGGAAGAAAACAGCTCTTCCGGCTGGCATATAGAATGAAGCACTTCCGTCGGACTCAACAGGAACTGAGCCTAAAAGTCCCCGGGTATTTCTTCCAGCCCATATACTCTCGGTACTTTCATAGCTTACCATGGGATCTGTGGCCATGGTTGTGGTCTTTGGATAAACCTGCCATATACGCAGTTCTTTTATCTTTGTCCCTGATGGAAGCGGAAGCAGTGAATTGTAAACATTCATAACGGATACAACTCCATCTTGAGCTTGTCCGGTTGGCTTTGCTGTGCCTGGAATAATATTAGGCACCTTACGTGGACGAAGGGGCATGGGACCATAACAGGAAAAATTGGGATCACTGTATAGCAATGATTTATTTCCCTTTGTATCTATTGCATATATGCCATAACGCTTGTTACCGCCATTAGTATTGGCATTCGGATCATATACACACAAATAATAATCCTCGCTAAGTGGATATGGGGTTGCATATTTCTGGTCAGTTGTTATACCGGTTTCGCTTTCGGGGTATTTTGCATCGGGTGTAATCTTTGTAATAGTGGACAGATTGTCATCATCTTCAACATCCGGGTCAATTACAATGAGAGCACCATAGTTCTGAGCGTGATGAGGAACCGCCGTTCCCACATACTTATTGGAATTGGGTATGGCTCTTAGGTGCATCTGTGCAAGCGGCACATTGGTCCACCAACTCGGTCCCGAGTTTGGATAATTCAAGGTAACAGCTCTTGCATCAAGACCGTCAGGTGTAGTTATCCATGCAGAATGTGCATGGTTAGCACCCCTATCCATATAGTCCCAACGGGTATATATAATCATACCATTGTTATCCACACTTGGACTCCATTCATTTGTTTCGTGGTAACTGATGCATCTGATGTCACTTCCGTCGGCATTCATAGTGTGAAGATTAAAGGTAGGAACAATACGCTGGTGACAACGTCCATATCCTCCTCTTCTCTCAGATATGAAAATGATTCTCCCGTCAGGAAGCCAGCGTGGGTCAAAATCGTTATAAGCCCCGTCAGTCAACTGGGTAAGGTTTGTCCCATCCACATTCACCTTGAAAATATGGTAGGTAGTGCTCTGATTCCAAACACCATATGAATTTTGTGCGTCTGTGTAGGCAAATACAATCTGTTTTGCATCATAGCTCAGATCAAAAGAATAGAAAGCTCCTCCAGTAAGCTTCCTTCCTGCATAACGTCCGTTTGCACAAACGGAATTCGCCAAAACATCGGTTACCGTCGGATTACCTGAAAAAGCATTATTCAGTATATACAATCCGCCTCCTTTAACTGCATTAAATCCGAAACTTCCGTCAATCATGTGGTTCTCAATACCTGGAAATGAATATGGTTGATGCTTGGTAAAAACAATTTTGTCAAATGCAAATTCCGATTTGGTAAAATCAATACTCGCCGACAGGGTCGTAAAAGTCTGGGTAGACAGGATAATCCCTGTTACTATTATAATAACTGCAACCCTGTATAACAATTTTGATACTCTTGCCATAATAACCCTCCTTATGTATTCTTTTGCAGATAAATAGCCCTCATTTCCTTTCGCTTAACAAAATACTGCAATATTACACCTGCAATCAGCAAAAGGCTTCCGATCCATACAAGGCTCACCCACCTTAAAATCATGACTTTTATTAAAATTCTGTCGTTTTCATCAATCCCTTCAAAAATGATATAAAGGTCCTCCCATATTCCGGCTTTTACTATTGCACGGGAGTGAGTTATATTCTTCTTTTGATAATACGCAAGCTCAGGCTTTAATTGAAGCCTGCCTTTAGGCCCGCTGACTCCAATAACTGCAACAGCTGTTGTTTTCCCTGTTTCCTCTTTCCAGTACAAGTTCCTGTACTTCACACTGTATTTGTGAATTTCCAAAGTGCTGTTTTTATCCAGCATTTTTTCTGTACTGTAAAACATTCCCCGGGAGCCTGTAAATCCAAGAGCCATGATGAGTAGTGCAATATGTAAGATTGAAAATGATACATACCGGGGATTATTTCGAATTTTTTTATAATTTCGTGCAAGCTCAATGACAAAATTGACTGCAAGCATTGCACAAACAGCCAAAGACACCATTGTAAGATATCCGTAATTGGAAAATACAATCATCATAATTAGAGTGGCAATTCCTATGACTGCACCAGGGATCAGGAGCATTCTCCTGCCTGAAAACAAACCCGGGCAAACTGCCAGGCATAAAAGCACCAAAAGGCCGAAGATTCCAAAGCTGTAATCATAAAACGCAGTCGACGTTACCGAAGCATCCTTGGAAAACAACCCTCCAAACAAGGGAAAGGCGGTTCCTCCAAAAATCAAAACAGCTATTATTACACATAAAGTTGTGAACAGATTTGCTGGCTTAATAAAAGACCAAAATACTTTTTTGAGCTTAGACCCTGTTTCCTCAGTTCCGTTTTTTGCATCATCTTTATGTAACCTTTTAATTCTGTAGTATGTGAAAACAATTAATACAGCCAGGACTATCAAAACTCCTCCGAAAACTATGGTTACACCCTTACTGCTGTATGCATGTACTGATTTTAACAAGCCGCTTCTTGCAAAGAATGTTCCAACAAGTATGGTAAATGCTGTTAAGGTTATCAGCATAAAGTTGATCCTTTGTCTGCCGTATCCGTTGTCTTTCCCACTAATACCATGCAAAAAGGCTGTAGCAAACAGCCAGTTTACCAAGGATGAGTTCTCTATGGGGTCCCATGCCCAGTAACCTCCCCAGCCAAGCTCGGTATATGCCCATAACCCACCAGAAACAATTCCGGCAGTAAGAAGTATCCACCCCCATACTGCCCATTTCCATATAACATAGCCATTTGATGAGTTTTTTTCCCTAAGGTCAAAAAGCTGGTAACAAAAAGCGATAAAGAAAAATGAAAAAGCTACTATGATAACTGGAGGATGAAAGACCATTCCAATGCTTTGGAGAGCTGGATTAAGGCCAAAACCATCTGTCTGCTCCGACACATGCTTAAATGGATTATTTATAAAGGTTACAACAAACATAAAAAGCGTCATGACAAATATTATGATGCCAAATACCATTTTGGTAGAGCTTTTATCTGTGTTTTTCATGTAGACAATGATAAGCAAAACTGCAAATACTGAGGTCCAAAACAGCATTGAACCTGCACTTCCAGACCAAAAAGCTGAGATTTTATATATTAACGGAAGTGATTTTTCAGTATTGTGATACACATATTCAATGGAGTAAACTCCCTTTACCAGTGAATAAATCAGAAGAAAAGAAGATACCAGGACCCCCAGACATGAAACAAGTCCAGTCAGTATTCCTAAGTTTTTTCTTACTTCTGTCTCCTTTTTAAAAATTAACAATAATAACGATACAAGACCGCTTGCAAATGCAAAACGTAATACCCATGTCCCCAATAAATCCATATAAATCCCCGCTTTTTTTTAATTAAATAAAATCATGAAATGATTTTTTCAACTTTTATTGTTGTCATGAGAAATTATGGTGTCTGTAACCCACACTAAGACTGCATTTCAACCTTTAAAAGACACCATAATTTCCTAGACATTTAAGAGCATCCTATGATAAATTTTGTCTACTATCGGGTGCTCTAGCTTGAAACCATATTACCAGCCAAGGGCTTGAATCATTTTTTCAGCATACCGTTTTCCCAATTCAACTGATGAATCATGACTAAAATGCAAACGATACGTTGTATCGGAAGGATCTTGAACCAGGCCTTGTGCTGAAACTACATAGCAATTGGTAATTAAAGAAGGCAACTGATTTACCAATGTATTGTGTCCTGCACAAGGACCACTGTAAAGCAGTTCACCTGGGAGAAAAGGAACGTTACCAAGGTTCAGATCTTTTCTAAGGTCTTCTACTAGTGTTTTTACCTTACCAGGCCAACTGGGGTCACCACTATTTGATTCGCCCTGGTGGAAAATGATGCCTTCAATGATGCCTCCCTTTTGCTGTGCAAGTTTTGCACGATTGATAATCCAGCTATATTTGGTACCTCCCACCTTCATAAAAGTCTCTATCTTTTCACCGCTGATAGCACACGGTATCAGCCCAATAGTATCACCCGCCGGAACTTTCTGTATCATGCTCTTGCCAAACCAGTCTCCAGGGCCTACGGCGTCAAGCCAGGCAGGATGCAGAGGTGGACATGCCACATCCCACTGATCTGTTACTCGGCCGAGTGCTGAGTTATTATCATATCCCAATACGAGCACTCGGGGGTCTTCTACCTTATCAGAGGCTTGGGTCTTTGCATATCCTGCCATATTAGATTGTCCCAAAAGCAGAAAACAATGGAATTTGGCAGCAGCTGTTGAAGTTGGTGTCTGTTTTGCAGTTGGAGTTGGTGTTGCAGAAATTGGTGTTGCAGGAGTTATTATCTTGTTGAAGTTGCCTGCAATAATTATTACATCAGAAATGTTTATTGCACCGTCATTGTTCAAGTCATATGCTGCAACATATCTTGATTCGCCTCGGACTGAATTAAATCCACCTGCTAATAGTATTACATCAGCCATGTTTATAACACCGTCATGGTTTACGTCAATGCTGATTGTAGATGTAGGTGTAGGTGTTGAAGCGGGTGATGAAACAGCATTAAATTTCCACCAGTTCAAATTAAACAGATAACCGCTACCACCTGTGAATTTTAAATAAAGGTCATGGGTACCGCTTGCACCACTAACATTACACATTGCATCAATCCAGGTCTGCCAATCACCGCTTCCGGTAACCGGACAAGTTCCTACTAAGGTACCGTTAATACTATCAAGCCTTAACTCAATATTGCCTCCGCTTGTGCCGCTGGCTACTCTAGCTTGGAAATTTGACGCACCAGTGCCAAAATCAACATTTTTGTAAACAATATAATCCCCATTCTCGATATAACCAACATCCTCTCCACCTTCACTGCAGGCTTCAGTTTGGATTCCCAACTGGTCATTGTAACTCTCAGCTTCGGTTTGTGTAAAAGCCGATATCTGACCAGGTGTAGGTGTTGCCGTAGGTGTCAGCGAGGGTGTTGGTGTTTGATTCCCACTTGGTCCCGGTTCATCATTTAGTCTAAACCAGTCAACATCCACATAACCGGAACTTCCTGAAGGATTAAAATTCAAAATAGCATACTGTTCACCCTGGAAGGTGCCATACTGCCAGTCAAAGCCCATGGTTATTGTTGTTCCAAGCTGTTGCCAATCCCTAGTGTCATCTTTCCAGAAAAACTTGGCTTGCTTGTTACCAAAATTCATTTCTATCCTAAAATACAAAATATTTGAAGTTATATTATTGACAGTTGCTTTTACGCTTTCTTCTTCTGACATTATTATACGTTTGGGATCCTTGGTTACAGCAATATAGCCACGTGGATCGCCCAGCATTCCCAATCCCGCTATATCCCCAGGCTGCATTTGACTGCAATCGATTTTAATGGTGCCGGTACTTATTAGACCTTGGCCTTTTTGAGTTAAACTGTTTCTGGCATTCCAAAAATCCTTCCCGGTAGTAGCTTTTAGTCTTAAGGCAGAACCTGTAAGGGACCATTTAGTATTGTCCGGATTATGATTCCACATCCACTGAAGTCCTAAAGTACTGCCGTTAAATTCATCTGAAGCTTGCGGTACCTTAATCGGTTTATTTGCAATAGGTTTGGTGTATTTAGATTCAATCTGCCCTAGATATCCTGGTCTGCCGAATTTGGGCCAGTCATTCTCCCAGGTAATAGGGCAGATTCTTGTGGGACGGCCAATTGCACCGTCATCCTGATGTACATAGCCCCAGTAACTGCCATCGGGAAGATCTACAATGCCGCCCTGATGTCCGCCTTTCCCGGCAGTACACAAGGTTGTAGTTTCCCCATAAGGTCCCCAGAGAGTATTTGAACGGGAACACACTAATCTTTGTGCCGGTACGGCGTTAAATAAATAATATTTGCCTTTGGCTTTAATTAAATGTGCACCTTCAACATTGTTATAAGAAAGAATTACTCGCGATGCCCCAGTTGTAGCACTTAAGCTGGAATTTAGCTGTATCATACTGATCTGGTTTTGCCAGGCTCCCCCATAGGCAATATATGCAGTTCCATCATCCTCTATAAATAAGGCAGGATCAAAATAACTTCCGCTCAATACATTGCAGCTCCAAGGACCAGCAACGTCTTTGGCATAATAAATACGTGTACTTTCACCATTAGGAGTAACCACCACATAAAATGTACCGTTCTTATAAGCTATGGAAGGTGCAAAGCAACCGTTGCCGTATTTTGTTCCACCTTGCATGTTATACGCATTACCAGTATATGAGGATATACAATGACCGGCGATTTCCCAGTTGACCAAATCCTGAGATTTACATATAACCAGCCCCGGTACACCTGCGAAAGTAGAAGTGGCTAGATAAAAATCACTGCCAACCCTTATTATACTGGGATCCGGATAGTCTGCAAATAAAGGCGGATTGGTGAATGTGCCATCTCCATTGTCAGACTGCCAGGCATATGTGAAAACCGTTTGTAAAATGCATAGACATAATACCACCAGAATAATCAGCACTTTTTTTATCCCAAAGTGCCTATTTGACTTTCTTTCAAATAACATAATTAAACCTCCCTCGATAATCTTTAATTTTCTTCTATAAATTCTTTATGGCATGACTAAACAATGGTATTAAACTTAGCTGCAATCAAAATAACATCCGCCATGTTTATAGCCCCATCTTTATTCAAGTCGTATACATCAACATATCCTGCATTTCCTTTAACAGTATTAAATCGGCCGGCCAAAAGTATTACATCCGCCATGTTTATAACACCGTCATGGTTTATATCAAAACTGTTTGCAGGAGTTGAAGAAGGGATCATGGTAGGTGTAATTGTTGGAGTTATTGTTGGAGTAGAAGCAGAGCTGAATTTCCACCAGTTCACATTAAAAAGATATCCGCTTCCACCGATAAATTTTAGGTATAAATCATGTATACTCGTAACCCCATTGACTTTACAGGACTTGGTAGTCCAAGTCTGCCAGCCGCCTGTACCTGTAACATCGCAGGTTCCGACTAAAGTCCCTGTCGGGCTGTCAAGCCTAAGTTCAATTTTCCCGCCACTTGTTGCTGAAGCTACTCTTGCATCAAAAGACACAGCACCTGTACCAAAATTAACACCCTTAACCTTTATATAATCATTGCTCTCGATGTTACATACATTAATCCCGCCTTCACTGCATTTTTCCGTTTCAATACCCGATTCCCAGCAAATCGTTTCTGCTTCAGTTTTTTCATAAGGATCTAAAGTACCTATCTGAGCCGGGCCATTTTTAGTCATATTGATTGTAGGAAATGTGCCATCGGAATTATATTTGAATTGCTCTACGCATACCGAACGGTGGAAGCCTCCACCTCCAGGTAAATCAGCGTTATGGTAAAAGAAGTAGGCGTTACCCTTATACTCAACTACTCCCGGGTGATTGGTGAAGCTGCCGCCCTGTGTGGGCATGATTTTCCCCCGATAAGACCAAGGCCCTGTAGGACTGGTACTTGTTGAATATGCGATATGCTCGGATATAGGACCTGCTGCAAATACCATGTAGTATAAATTATTGCGTTTGTAAAACCATGGACCCTCTTCATATGAAGTGGGCCTGTCTGTATTAGACCGTACTCCAAAACTTGCTGTAGTCAGATTAATCTTGGTAGGACTTCCTGAACATGAAACCATATCCGGGTTTAACTTCACATACCAAAGGTTTGGATTTCCCCAGTACAGGTATGCTTGTCCGTCACTGTCAATATATACCGTCGGGTCAATATCTCCGTATCCGGTGGATACTAGAGGTTTCCCTATAGGATCACTAAATGGTCCTGTAGGACTGTTGGATACTGCAACACCTATAGCTTCTCCACCAGCTTTTTTGCTTAAGGGAACATAGAAATAAAACTTTCCGTTTCTTTCTACAACCTGTCCTGCCCATGCTTTTCCATTTGACCAACTGAAATCGGTATAGGCTAATGGTGATCCATGGTCGGTCCAGTTTACCATATCTTTTGATGAATAGCATCTCCAGTCATTCATGGTAAAGAAGTTGTTTATTATTGTATCTTCGTCATGTGTGGTATATAGGTAGCAAGTTCCATTATAAACCATTGGAGCAGGATCAGCAGTATAAAGTGTTTGTACTATTGGATTGTCTGCATAGCATGTTACAATATCAAAAAACATAATTAACATGATTGAGAACATGATTAAAGAATTTTTTCTCATTATATCCCCCCCAATTAAACAATGGTATTAAACTTAGCTGCAATCAATATGACATCCGCCATGTTTATAGCCCCGTCCTTATTCAAGTCGTATGCATCAATATATCCTGTATCCCCTTTTACAGTATTAAATCGACCGGCCAAAAGTATGACATCTGCCATGTTTATAACACTGTCATGGTTTATGTCAAAACTGTTAGCAAGAGTTGGTGTTGGTGTCGAAGGTGCGGCAATGAATTTCCACCAGTTCAGATTAAACAAGTAGCCGCTATCGCCCTTGAATACCAAATAAAGATCATGAGTACCCATTGCCCCATTAACACTGCATTTTGCATCATCATAGACCTGCCATTCTCCGTTTGAGGCAACCTGACATGTTCCTACCAATGGGCCGGTAATACTGTCAAGTCTTATCTCAATATTACCTCCTCCGGAGGCACTGGCACATCTTACCTGAAAGCTTGCCGCACCGCTGCCGAAATTGATATTGTTGTAAACAACATAATCCCCATTCTCAATATAACCAACATCCTCCCCACCTTCACTGCAGGCTTCGGTCTGGACTCCCGATTGGGTATCGAAACTCTCCGCTTCATTTTGTGTAAAGGCGGATCTTATAACAGGGGTCGTAGAAGGAGTAATCGTCGGGATCGGAGTTTGAGTTGGAGTCGGGTTCAAAGTCTGAATCGATGTTGGAATCGGAGTACTTCCATCGGAAGATTTGCCCCAAAGCTCAAATTCATAAATTCTGGCACCTCCTGAGTTATCTTGTGTTGCTGTATTGATATATAGCCTTGCATATCTTGTTGTAAAGGTAGGTACATTCCTATCTGATATATTTTGCTGATTTCCATGGACTGCATCAACATCAGTCCATGTACTTCCATCGTCACTCTTTTGCAATGTGAAGTCTCTGGTATTAAATTTTATTGCTTCTGCTACACCTGCATGTTTTACCACCCAACGGCTGATATCATAATTGGCACCCAGGTCAACTTTTAGCCACTCTCCGCTCATACCGTTTGTATGGCACCATTTGGAGGTATTTGATCCATCCACTGCTTTTTCCGGTTCTTCACCTGAAGCATTTCCCGAAGCAGTAACTGTTTTATTCAAAGCCACATTTGTTAATGTAGTGGTGCTGCCCACCAACTGCAAGGAACCGTTCAATTGATAGGTTCCTCCTGCCGTAGTCGGGAAGCTGATGGTTTTGTTACCGTAACGTACATTGCAAACATTACCGGAATTGGACTTGATAGTGACATTACTTAAAGCCCCATTGGACCAGTTCATTTGTGTAACCGTAAAATTACCGCGTGCACAAAGGCCGTTTGCATGACCGGTAGACCATTGGCTGGGCAGTGCCGGTAAAAGTTGAATTTCGTTATTATGGCTTTGCAACAGCATTTCCGCTATTCCGGAGGTAAATCCGAAGTTACCGTCTATCTGGAATGGTGGATGAGCATCCCATAAGTTATCATATAGACGGCCGTCTTTGTTGACGGGTGTTATCATCAGCTTTACAAGATTGTATGCATGAGGACCATCCTCAAGCCTTGCCCAGCAATTGAGTTTCCAGCCTTCAGACCAACCGGTTCCCACATCTCCACGTGAATTTAATGATACAATTGCTGCATTGGCAAGAGCCGCAGTTCTCCGTTTGCCGATTTCCATCCCGGGGAACAAGTTATACATATGGGAAATGTGCCTGTTTTTCTCGGACTTGCTGTCCCAATCATAGGCCCATTCCTGGATCTGCCCCCAACTACCGATAGTATCGGGTTTGATCTGAGACACCTTGGACTCTAAAGTGGAACGGAACGCAGAGTCAACATTCAGTATCCTGGAGGCCTGAATTACATCTTTAAAAAGTTCCCTGCAAATTCCATTGTCCATGGTCACCCCATAACTGCAATATGCACCTTGCCCACCACTGCCAATGGGAGTTGAAACTTCTGGGGAAGTGCCGGGACAAACTACCTGATAGTTTTGTCCATTAATGCTTTTAGATTGCATCAGGGTTTGCAAAAAGTCAGCACTACCCTTTATTACAGGGTAAATTTCGTTCAAATACCTGGTATCCTGATTAAAGTTATAAGCGTCATACAACATATTGGAAATCCAGCCGGCTCCCGTTGGCCAAAATCCCCATGCACCGTCAATAGGAGCACATCTGTTCCATAAATCGGTGTTATGATGTACTACCCATCCATTGGATATATTATAATGTGCACGTGCAGTTGCATTACCAGGAGCTTGCAGTGCTTTTGCCTTTTCTATGAAGGGCTTGAAACACTCAGCCAGATTAGTGGTGAATGCCGGCCAATAGTTCATCTGGTAATTTATATTGGTGGTCAATTTACATCCCCATGCAGGGTTGCGGAATTTATTCCAAATTCCCTGAAGGTTCATGGGTTGTGAATCACGAGAAGCACTGATCATTAAGTACCGTCCGTATTGGAAAAGCACCTTTGCCAGTTTCGGGTCGTTGGTAGTAGAAAATTCAGATATACGCTGGGGCATGGGTTTGCTATTTTCACTGCCGCTGCCTCCCAGGTCCACATCCACCCTCTGGAATAAGGCCTGATAATCGGCAATATGATTACTAAATAAGGTATCATAAGACTTAGCCGATGCATTTGCAATATCTGTAGTTGCTTTTCCTTTCTCATCTCCATTACATGTAGTATAATTGACAAAATTGGTACGGACAGAGGTAAGAATAACTACTGAATCAGCGTTTGTGACAGATATTTTATTACTATTGGCTGATACCGAGCCATTTGTTGGTATAATTTTTGAGCGTGTTGAAAACCATACAGCATAAGAAATACCATTGTCGCTATCCCCATGCCCATTCATCACAAGGGTATCCGAACCTGCAGTAGTAACGGTATATTGACCTGTAAGGGAAGATGAATAACCGGCAGTAAAAGATATTGATCCAGCTGAACTACATGTTATTTTTGTCACCATAATCTGATCAGGATAGCTTACAAAAGATTCACGGTGATATTTTTTACCATTATAGGTATAATCACTGGAAACTACGCCGGTATTCATGTCCAGCTGTCTTGAATAACCTGATACCGAGCTGTGGCCAAAGGCCAAATTCAATTCCCCTACTGATTGATACCTTGCTTGCCCCCCACCGATCATATTGTTAATGGTGGCATCTCCATTTTTATATTGGCCGGCAAACAACTGGTCCTGAGCTGTTTTTAAAGAGTTTGCAGCTCCGGCTTTATTATTGTTGCCAGGTCCACTACTCCAAAAAGTGCTTTCGTTCAAATCAATTCTCTCATCCGGATAGTTACCGTAAACCATTGCACCGATACGACCGTTACCCAATGGCAGTGCTTTATAAAATGCTTCGTTGTTATCATAGGCATTACCGGAAAAATTTGTTCCGGCCATACTGTTGTACCATAATTTCAGATCATTATCCGGAGCAACGGCAAAAGATCCTGAACTTATGGAAGAACTGTTAATCGGTAAGTTACAATTCATCATCAGGACACATGCCAAGAAAATTACTCCAAATTTCTTAATAATCATTTTACCATGCTTCATTTACAACACTCCTATTAAAGTATATTTCCAAATTTTGCCGCAACCATCACTATATCCGCCATGTTTACAGTTCCGTCACTATTTAGGTCGTATGATTCAACAAATTTGGAATCTCCACGTACTGTATTAAACGCACTTGCTATAAGTATTACATCCGCCATGTTTACAGCACCATTATGGTCTACATCAACACTTTTTACCGATGCAGGAGTTGATGTAGGAGTTGAAACAGCAGTACCAAACTTCCACCAATTTAGATTAAACAAGTAGCCGCTGCCTCCCGTAAATTTCAAGTAAAGATCATGTTTACCACTTACCCCGCTGACATCGCACATCACGTTAACCCAGGCCTGCCAATCGCCATTTCCCATAACAGGACATGTCCCTACCAGAGTACCGGTTATACTGTCAAGTCTGATCTCGATATTACCTCCACTGGTTGCACTGGCAACTCTTGCCTGAAAGCTTGCTGCACCACTTCCGAAATCGATATTGTTGTAAACAGCATAATCTCCATTTTCGATATATCCTACATCTTGACCACCCTCACTACAGTTTTCCAACTGTACTCCTGATTGGCTGTTAAGATCTTCCGCCTCGATTTGAGTAAAGGCCGAGCGAGGACCAGAAGTAGGTGTTGGTGTCACAGGACCTGTTGGCGGTGGTGTTGCCGAACCTGTAACCCTTAACTTTGCATTAGATTCACCAAGCTTTACACCTTGTGAACTAACAACGAACAATTTATAGGTACCTGCAGTATAAGGTGCTGTTATAGATGTAGCATCACCTGCTGCTCTTGTCATTGTGGCCCCTTCAACAAAATTTGTTGTACCTGTTGGGGCAAACCATACAGTATTTGAAGAATTCCCACTGCTTCTAATATTCATCTTTGTACCTGCTGTTGTAGCACAGCTTGCAGGAAACACATAATCCTGTGTCAAAAGCAAATTGCCTGGTATAATGTTCCTGTATTCTTCCTGAATTCCCGATTTCAAACATGTATTGTACTGAGCCAAAGGCCATACGTTATCTGAAACTACAACGGGCGGGTCAATTTTACTGTTCGGAGGGTTAACGCCCATTTTATTAACTGTTGCATAGGTCCTTAGTATTGTTAGGTCGTGTTTTTGTCCAAAATCCTCACAGTTGATGGTATACTTAACTCCCGGGTCAATATCCAGTACATTATCGTTTTCATTTATATAAGCAGTTCCTTCATCGTTATGCAACCCATACGTAGGGCCTGATGTCGCAGGAGGAATACCTCTTACATAGTTCTCATTAATGTTGGTGCCAGGCATCTGTCCTATTGTATATATTGCACCGCTGTCATGAAGCCTGGTTAGTGTATCGATAATCCTGTTATAACTTATTGTGTTGTTTTTACATGTAGTTGAATCAAGGAAATTGCACCATCCCCATCCCAAATGTATACCATTATAGGCAGTAGATTGAACATGGTTATATGTTATTTTGACGGTATCTCCAAAGTATACCGTTATGGCTGCACATCCACCAAATCCGGGAGCAGTACTGGTGTTGTACAACATATTGTTTGTAATGTTTATGCTCTTACAAACACCTTCAACACCGGTAGCATATTTTGCACGATTTCCCCCGTTTCCGATGTAAACATGCTGAGGATGTCCTACAGTTATGCCGCTTGATGTTATGTCAGTAATATAGTTGCCAATAACATTAGAATTAATGACATCGTTTACCATGGAAATTCCGTCACTGCCGCTGTGCTTCACTATATTTCTTATAAAGTTGATGGAATCACTGCTACTTACGTTGATCATCCCAGGTAATGTATCAACAAGATCATATTTTGTATTGTGCCAATTATCATTATAAAAAGCTATAAATGCCTGTGCTGCCTGACATGTTGTCTTACCGCGTGAACCTGCGACATTAACAAGGCCATAATCGGTATTTGCAAAGGTAATACCTTGAAATGTTAAATTCTTGACCCTGTTTGCAGTTGATGTTCCCGCGATTTCTATGAGCTTCTCCACAACAGGAGCCTGTACATCTGCAGTTGCCATATTCTCACCCTGACGGATATAGTAATAAAGAGTTTTTGTAGTCTTGTCAAAATAAAATTGTCCTGGAGAATTTAAAAACTCAAATGCGTTGTATATAGTATGGGTCCCGGACGCGGTAAAGGCTGCACCCCAGCCCGGTGTCTGTGCTATGGCTCCATATGGCTGCTGCAAAAGAAGCACCCTGAAATTGCCGGATGTAATAACATCCCTTGTACAAACTATATTCTCGTTCCACGTAGTTCCATTTACTATCTCAAGATCATCTTTGTTGCTGGCAATAGCCGGTACATCCGCCAAGTTATACTGAACCCCATCGCTCTTACTACCGCTTGTCCAAGCCCAACTGGCTTGTCCCGCAGTTACTGAGAAAGTTCCGTACCCGCCTCTGGCTGTGACGGTTTTTTTGGTCATTGAAGCCCTCTGGTCATTTACATAAAGGTTCCTCAATTTGGTTGAGCGGTTCAACTGAGCTTTATATATATTACCGCTGTGCAGGGTCCAGCCTGTAACTTTTGTTGCACCATTTAAAACAGGCGTTTCACCCTCATACGCCTGATAATATATCCTGTATCCGTTTGTCCCTGAATCCTGCGGTCCAAAAGTAATGGTGCTGGTAATATTATAGGTGCCGCCTCTAAGATATACGTATATATCTCCTGTCATATTACCGTTTAAGGTCCGTACTACATCTCGAGCTTTAGTGATAGTCAAAAAAGGCTCACTTATTGTACCCGGATTGTTGTCATCGCCTGTGGGTGATACATAATAAGTCGCTTGAGCTGCCGCTGTTACGATATTCATGGATATTGGATTGATTGAAAAAACAGATACCATGAACAGCATAGTCGTAAGGATTATTACGCAATTCTTAATTGACGCTTTTTTCAAGATAATTCCCCCTTCAAATAAGTATTTTTTCTCTTCTTTAACTTTTGATTTTTGATATATCTTTTTCATATTACTTATTCGTAGTTATATATTTATTTATGTTAGGTATATAAGGTATGTTAAATATTTTTGTTAATAAATAAAGTGTTAATCAGTCCTCCAACTACAAAATTCCGGAAACTTCATATTCTACAAGTCTAATTTGATCATCAGCACATCTTTACTTATGCACAGAAGATCTATAATACTATTGGGAATGTTCTCACACATTATTTGTCCTTTTCCCTCCGGAAGTACCTCTTCTAAATACTCACCTATTTCCATCAACACCTTCTTGATTGCAAATGATCTGTGAATAATACAAGGCTCCGGGTCATTGAACAATTCCCTACTCTTTTCAATTATTTTCTCTTCCTTTAGAGGCAATGAATTCAATCTGCACTGAAGCTCAGTTCTGCCATTTTCACTAATAAATGTAATTATTTTAGGTTGCATAGTCTACACCACCATAATTTCCTAGACATTTAAAAAAACAAAAAAATAGTACCGAACAGAACAAAAATAAGAGCATTAATTATTTTTATAATATGAAGCCTTTCTCTTACTGCTTCCGATACCTCGAAAATCTCCCTGCCCTTATAAACTATCAAAGTCAGCATGATAAGTGGCAAGATTAAGCCAAGACTATATAGTATAAGGTAGACCAACGCCTGATTATTTAATTGTGACTCAGTCTGAAAAATTGTAATTATAGTTGCAAGATATATCTGACCGGTGCATAGGAACGCTCCTAAAGATATGATCATTCCAAGAAAAAAGCTTATGATAAGTATTACATTCAGGTTTGCAAATCCGGATGCTTTTTTAATAATATGATGATTAAACCTTCTTAGCACCTTCGGAAGCTGCAGGAATATTCTGTCATATCTCTCCATTTTAGCTGCAAAAAAGTCCTGTATGTTCATTATTATAAGGATTAGCAGCACTGCTGCAAAAAGCACCTTCATTAATACATTCAAGATACTGAAATTGAAAAATGACAAAAACTTAAAAAATATGGTTCCGAGCAGTATATATGCCAATAATTTGCCCAATATAAAGGAAAATCCTATTTTTAATATCTTTATGTTTTTAACTATCAAAAGAGATAAGAAAAAAAGCAGCATGGACATGGAACAAGGATTTATACCATTAGCAAGTCCAGCCAACAAGACGCCCATAACTTTAAAGCCCTCAAACCTCCGTAAATCCTTTTCGTGATTTACAATTGAGTTATCAATCTCAAGGGTTTTGAAGCCAACTTTTTTAATTTCCTTCTCAAGATTATTCCTTATGGTTTCTTCATCTGAAAAATACTTGTCTCTAACGAAAATAACGGGAACAATTCCATCATCTTTTGTTGAAACCTTATAAGCCTCGCTATACTTGTCCATAAGGCTTTTATTTCTCAAATCGGAAATATCATATTTCTTTAAATTAAAGTTTTTATGGCTTTGGCTCAATCTCTCAAGGAAATCCGTTATGTTTGCACATGAAGCACAAGTAGGACTATAAAAGTACACAGCTGTAACATTATCTTTATCTTGGGCCAAGGCCTTAGAAACAATGCCCTGCATCACAAACAGCGATATTAAAAGGAAAAACAAGAACTTTTTCATTCCATTGTCCCCAATCATTAATTCAAATTCTGTTAAAGTCTTTCAAAATACCTGCTAGTTTTATTTTATAACCCCAATATGTAATTAATTGCTTCATTTACGTCTGTAAATAGCTTTTCAACAGAATTGTCACTCTTTAAAATAACGAACATTGGATATTTACGAAGGCTCGCCTCGATACCGTAGGCATAGGCATATATATTAAAATATATCTGCTCAGAATCAATCTCATAATACTTGTCATAATCCTGTCTTGTATCAAAATCCGGTCTTATTGTGATTACATTTATCTTTTTCTGCATGGAATCAATATTTTTCCTTACAATTTCTTCGTGTTCCCTGCACTTTCTGCAGCCTGACCACATAAACATCAGCAATGTTTTTTCAGTATCTTTCCTAATAAATGCACCTGACTTTGACACATTCTTAATAATCATCTCACCGGCCTTGTAGCTTAAATCCTTTTTCTCGCCCAATTCAATAATTTTATTTATCAATGATATGTAACTGTAACCGGTAACCATAATTATTTTGTTGCTTTCATCCATGAGAAATGCTGTAGGCTTAGACTCACTCAAGGATACCTTGCCATCCACGGAATAATTATATTTTGAGTCAATGCCTGCATCCTTTACCTTTTTAGTAGGAATTAGGCCCTCCCAAACTATTAAATAACTTATACCTTCAGTTTTTATTAAATTAATCATTTTTGATATGCAACCTAACCTAACAATACATTCATCATTTGTACCGTCAAGATAGAAAATAACTTTATATTTACTTTTTACATCACTTATTCTGTTATCTTCCCCGGAAGCATTAATAAATTTAACACTCGAAGGTATTGTATCCCCTGACTTAAACTCCAACCTGTTATCCCGATTATAGTACCTGCTTGTTATAACTACTGCCAAAATTACTATGGCAAGTATACAAAGAAAGACATACTTCTTCATAGTGCATTTTTGGTAATTACAATATTAAATTTAGAAGCAATAATTATTACATCAGCCATGTTTATTGCATCGTCATGGGTTAAATCATATAATGGATTGTAGCTGATATCTCCACGGACCGAATTGAATGCAATTGCCAAAATAATCACATCGGCCATGTTTATTACACCGTCATTGTTTAAATCTCCTGTAGCAACAACAGGCTGTGTAGGTGTATTCACATTAATTGTCGGTGCAGGCGTATTCGTTACCCCTTCAAATGTAAACCAGTCAAGATTTACAGGCCCTGAAAATACCAGATACAGGTCATTAACACCTTTGACGTTGTTAATGCTGCAGCTTTGCTCCTGATATGTATTCCAGTCACCAGTTTCAGTAACCTTTAAAGTACCTAATAAAGTACCTGTCGGATTATTCAATCTTAGTTCAATATTGATATTTAATAAATCTGCAACAAGAGCCTTAAAGGAGTTTGCACCGCTTCCGAAGTCTATATTTTTATATACCAGATAGTTTCCCATTTCAATATAACCTACACCACTTCCACCATTAGCAGTATCTATTTTTTGAATAGACGAAGAACTAATATCATTGTAGTTCTCTGCTTCCAATTTTGAAAAGGCACTCCTTGGTATCGGTGTTGGTGCTGGAGTTGGTGTTTGTGCCGGAGTTGGTGTCGCCAATGGTCCTGAAGATATCTTAAGTACAACTGTGCCGTGTGAAGGTACTGACGCAGAATATGATCCGTTAAATGTTCCTTTATCAGCTTTAGCCCACAGATCGCGAACTGCAGCACTACCTGTTATACCTATATCCGACCAGTTAGCGGTTATGGTGGAGGCACTCGAGTTTCTGTTTAGTAATGCAACTGCCTTTGTACCGTCTGCAAGTGGTTTTACCCAAACCTCATTACCATTAGAACTTTTAACTCTATAGCCCTGTTTCCCTGCCGGATCTTGGTCTACAGCTATTACTTCCTTATTCAAAAGAATATCCTTAGTAGCTTGCGCCATGTTCCTTACATCATTTCCGGCAAGAAGCGGGGATGCCATCATACACCACATGCTCATCTGCGTACGGTATTCCTCTGTCGTGCAACCATTGTTTCCAATCTCAAGCATGTCAGGATCATTCCATGCTCCGGGTCCTGCTGAATTTGTGTATTTGGAATTTTGATCAATTGCGTTTATAATACCTACGAAACCGTAAGGATGGCCTGTAGCATCCCATTGATCCACTATATCGCGTGTGGTGCGCCATAGATTGCCGGTCGTAGGCATCCAGCTCTGGTATTCCCATGCACAGATACTAAATACTATAGGTCTTCCGCAATTAGCAAGAGCCGTCTGCATTTTCTGATAATCGGTTTTCATATCACTTCCGCTTGGTATATTACAGTTGTCATATTTTAAATAATCAACCCCCCAGGAAGCAAACGTTTTTGCATCTCTATCCTCATAGCCTTTGCTTCCGCTTTGGGGAACATTTACACATGTCATAGTCCCACGATCTCCATATATTCCAAGCTTAAGGCCCTTGGCATGTACATAATCCGCCAAAGCTTTTATACCGCTTGGAAAACGCGTAGGATCAGATCTAAGGTATCCGTTGGAATCACGTGCCGGATTGGCCATCCAGTTATCGTCGAGATTTAAGTATATGTAGCCCGCATCCTTCATTCCGGTACTTACCATTGCATCTGCAATCTGCTTGATTTGAGTTTCATTAATTTTTTCGTGAAAAATGTTCCAACTGTTCCACCCCATCGGCGGTGTTTTGGCAAGACTATTGTCCCATGCCCCTGCATTTAAAGCCGTCAACATGGTAAATACAATAACCAAAGTGCCAAGAGTCACCAAAAACAGTACTTTCTTCATAGAACACTCAACCCCCCATAATTTTTATTTTATTTTTAATATTTTTGGATGAATCATTAAATATCTCTTTTCGTAGTACTTATTCGCAATAGCATGAATGTTTAAATTAGGTATATGAAAATTATTTTTAGTCATGCCAAAGTTATAGAAAAAACAGGCATCCATTGAATCGGAGGGAATGGAATGCCTGTTAATCAAGAAAAATTTATATTTTAATATAATTTACTATTAATAACTTAGTTCTTGCTTTTGGATTACTAAATGCAATATGTGCTATATTTGAGTTAACATATTGTGTTAAACTTACAAGCAATAATTATAACATCAGCCATGTTTATCACACCATCATTGTTTAAGTCATATACTTGATTATATATCGTATCTCCACTAGCTTTATTAAATCTGCATGCCAATTCAATTACATCAGCCATATTGATAACACCATCTTTATTACAATCCCCTATTGCTGCTTGATTTGGAGTGTTTGTAGGTGTAGGAGTATTGGACTTAGTTGGGGTAGGAGTATTGGTAGGTGTAGGGGTGTTTGCCTTTGTAGGTGTAGGGGTGCTTAGTGTGGTATAACCCTCTTTTGAGTATCTGACATACTCATAGTAAGCACTTAATGGGGTTCTACCATCATATGCCCCAAGCCATGCATCAACCGTAATACCAGGCCAAATGTTCATCATTATTTTACCAGGTGTAGTGGGTATTTCCTGTGTACCTGTAAATACTTTTTTTCCGTCTATGTAATAGGTAATTGAATTTGGCTGCCAGTCGAATCCATAAGTGTGATAAGCCTGTGAGGCATCAAACCCAAGGTTGTACATGTACTCATGTCCGCCCTTGCCGTTTTTGTACCAGTTTAATTGAACTTTTGTAGTATCTTTACCTAGAAATTCAATATCTATTTCATCCCATGGGTTACCGTCTGAAGGACCAGTATAAGTAAAAAACGACGAGACGATTCCGGTATTTTTTGCAGGCTTCATTTTCGTTTCGTAATATCCATACCCATAAGTATTGGAAGTGCGGTACTCCCCGCCTTTATATGGATAACCGGAACCAGTATTGTCCCTGTCGAGTGTCAGAATCATTTTACTATCGCCGAAAGTTACCTGGGATGGACTAAACACGCAGTTGAAGGGTGAACCGTTAGGACCTGAACGATATTCCCAATTGGAGTTGAATGATGTGAATTCTTCATAAAAATTTGACCCCACAGCAAATGCATCAGTCGAAACAAAAACCTGTAACGGAATCATACTTACCGCAATTACCAAAATAACCACCAATGCAAGAAACTTTTTCAATATAAAAACCCCCTTAAAAAAATAAAAATATAAAAGAGCTATAAGTATGGAATTAAAGTCCCAAAACTCAATAGTCTCTAGTTATATTCTATATTAGTTGTCAGGGTGGCATAAATATTTAATACTTTTGATTCATATCTATTTTTTTCGAATATGAATTTATGTTTTTTCCTGATTTTCTATATAATACTGACCTGGTGATATGCCTTCATACTTCTTAAATATACGTATAAATGTATTTACATTGTTGCAGCCAACCTTTTCGGCAACCTCATTTATCTTTAAATTGCTGTTCTGCAAAAGCTCCTTTGACACTTTAACTCTGTATGAGTTTAGATAATCCTTATAATTATAGCCTGTATAATATTTAAATACGGTACTAAAGTACGCTGGAGTCATATTAAAATACCCTGATATTTCATCTAGAGAAATGTCCCTTGAGAAGTTTATATGTATATAATCAATCATCTTGTTTGCCATATTTTTTTCGAACTTGTCGTCCTTAATTATCTCCTTGGCATAATCTATAGCCATTTCCATACTCATCTGGCTTCCTTCACGCCAAGCTTTATCAAACTCTCCTTCATCCATGATATTTCGAAGCTCCTCAAGACGTGTAGTGTATTCGGAAATATCATTTTGGGATATAAGATTTTCCACTACATTAAAAAGCCTGTCCGCAGCTCCGAATAGACGAGCGGATCTTCCTAGTTTTTCCAGTTTGACACAAACTCCGGCAAGTCCTCCCAATACCAAAAAAACAAACATAATTGTATTCTCCTTACTGTCGCAAAAAACATTCAAGCCTTTAAGATAAAGCTCCCCAGCTTTGAGAAAATCACCTGCTTTAAGTTCCAGTTCTGCTATATTCCGATAAAGCCATGCAATCTCTCCAGAACTCCCTATTTCCTCCGATACAGCCAAACTTTCCTTATATAATTCCATAGCTTTGTTAAAGTCACCTCTATATCTCATAATCTCACCTAAATCTTTAAGAACCCGGGCTATTATAGCTTTATAACCCAGTTCATAGGAAAGATTAAGAGCATTCATATAATACTTTTCTGCAATATCATACTCGCTCTGTGACCTTGATAATTCTGCTATGCTTATCAGTGCATTTGCTATCCCGTCTTTGTCATCAAGTTCTTCACAGTATGTTAGATACTCACTAATCATTTTCATTGCCTCATCATAAATACCTTTACCTCTCGCTACAAATCCAAGCCTCCAAAGAGCCTTGGCTACACCTCGCTTATCCTTTAATTCTTTGCAGATTTTCAAGCTCTCATTAGAACACTCTTCTGCCTTCAAATAGTCTCCTTTCTGGTAATATAATAGACTAAGGTGCTGAAGAACTTCTGCAATTCCAGGCTTATAATCAATTTGGTAATATATACTCAAACTCCCGTTTGCCAGTTTTTCTTCTTCCTCAAGATTGCCCAGCATACTTACCGCTAACGAAAGCTTATATTGTATAGCAGCTTCCCCCATAAAGTCCCCAATCTCCCTGGCAAGTGACAAACTTCTTCTAAAGATCGAAATTGATTTCTCGGGATTCCCCTGCAGATGGATTAATCTACCAAGCCACTCAAATACTTTAACATAATCCTTTGACTCTATAGAACTCCCATATCTTTGAACTAAGGATTCAAGAATGGTAATGCCTTCATTCCAATAACCGCGGACTTCCCAAAAATACCCCATTGCCCCGGTTAGTTTCAATTCTTTTTCCAGACTGTTAGTCATTCGCAGATGCTTCAGGGCATTTATTATATTTGAATGGGAAAACTCTAATTCAGAAAGCCGTCTTTGTCGTTCTTGTCCATTCATACTAAACTCGGCTTCAGTAACAAGCGATAGATAGTAATCGGAATAGCAATCTTTTATATAGTTTTCTTCCCCACTAATTGATAATAGCTCACCTGCATATTCACGTATTGTTTCTAACATACTGAACCGATCTTCGCTTTCACCACCAATTTTCGCTGTCTTTGTTATAAAGCTCTTATTTAGTAAAGAAGCCATTGTTTCCAATAAATTTTCAATATCATTATTGCAATTGGTTATAGCATGTGCTGCTTTTAAATCAAACTTGCCGGTGAATACTCCCAACCTTCTGAACAACTTTTTTTGAGTCTCATTAAGTAAGTTGTATCCCCATTCGATAGTATTCTTAAGTGTACGTTGACGATACTCCAAATCACGGGCTCCGTTATTAAGCCACATTAACCTATTTTGGCTCTGGTAAAGCATCTTATGAATGGAAATTTGTCCTATGTTTGCCGCTGCAAGCTCAATAGCTAAAGGTATACCTTCTAGGTAAGCACATAATTCAATAATTTCCTTTGCATTTTTTTCTGTAATTTTAAAGTCAGGCTTAACAGCTTTGGCACGCAGCAAAAAAAGAGTAACAGCAGGTTGTTGAATTACTCTTTCAATTGGTGCCTTTTCGCCAAAATTTACAAATTCTAAGGGGGGAACACTAAATATATGCTCGCCTGAAATTCTTAAGGGTTCTCGACTTGTGACCAGAATGGTTAAACCTGAAGTAGAGGTGAGAAGCTCAGAGATTATAGAAGCAGCATCAATAACATGTTCAAAATTGTCAAGTATTATGAGACACTTCTTGTCATATAAAGCACCTTTTAAAGTATTATAAATATGTTGACCCTGTATTTCAGCTATGTTTATTGACTTGGCAATATTTGCCGCTATAGAATCGGCATTTGTAGCAGTTGAAAGCGGAATAAAAAAGACTCCATCGCTATAGTCATAAAGCCGCATGAAAGCGATCTGCAACGCAAGCCTTGTTTTGCCTATTCCGCCAGACCCTGTAAGCGTTACAAGCCTTACACGGCCAAGCAAATTATTTATTTTCTCAATCTCATCCTCACGTCCGACAAATTGGGTCAGAGAAAAAGGCAGATTGTTTTTAGGTCTAAAATTATTCCTCTGTTTTTCAATATTTAATCTTACATTGGAATAATCCTTTTTTATAACAAATCCACATTTAGAATCATGTATTAAAATGTCATTCTCTAATAAATAATAGATTCCATCCTTTATGAGCCCCGGCAAGCCCATTGTTTCATTGTAAAACCATTCAAGAAAACGGGCCTGTGGCTCCCAGTAAAACTTGTCCCTCATCCATGTGCGTAAGCCTTGAGGTGACAAGGGACCCAAGTTTATAGTTTCATACAAAGGAGCACCAATATAGTCCAAGCTTTTTACAATTTTAGGTTCATTTGTGTAGACCAATGCAAGATTTGTATATCTTTTATCGTTTAAAATTCTGCATAAAAGGTTTATAGCCTCAGAGTCAAACTGGCCAATATCATCCGCGAGCATAATAATTCCGTTTTTCTTATTACAAGATAGTCTTTCTGTTAATAAGCTTTCAGCGAATTTCTGGCTTATATTGCCAATATCCAATTGGGTTGCATCTCTATCAGGTAAGAATTCAGTATGATCTTTTGTTTTAAAACATGAGTTTGTCAAAAGAGAGATAACTTCATAATTATATTGCAAAGCTACACACTCTATAGCATTCAAAAAGTATGTCCTTCCGGAATGTAAGAACCCTGCAATTCTTAATACTCCCCGCTTCATTTCAGGCAAGTTTCTTAAGAAATTGCAGAATTTGGTGATTTCATCGTCTCGCTCTATTAGATAGGGCATATTATGCGATTTATCTTGTTTAGCTTTTATATACAATCTTACCACCCATTATTTAAATACATTTACTTTACATCATATCACTAACGCGTGTTAGTTATCAATACATATTATTTATGGAGCTTTTATTTCAGTATATGTGGCATCTTTCCTTTCAAGGTCGCTAATAATTTCGTCAATTTGTAAATAAAACATCCTATGCCTTATATATCTATTGGGATAATTATACGATTGAAAAGAAACTAATTTATTGTCCGCCAAACCAGGCACTTTTCTAAAAGTTGCACATTCTTTAAAGTTTACTGAGCCGTCGGACTTTTCAAGAATAATTTTAAAATCCTTATGCATCAGATAATATCCCGGAAAGTTTTTAGACTCAAATGATATACAGTCTGGGTCAGCAAGACCAGGAACTATTTTATATACCGAATCATCAAATGGTGTAACATTCTCCGAAATACGTGCTTTAAATGATTGATGCCTAATGAACTGTCCACGATAATTATATGATTCAAACCTCTTATATTGTGAACTTACGATTTTTGTCGGTGTTGTGTTAGCATTATTGGGCTCAACCTTGATAGCTGAAACTATATTGTCAAATCCATAGGTTGAAAGATTATTACTGTCTGCAGTCAGTACAATAGATTTCCCAGTAAAGTTGTAATCTTCATATAAAGTTACCCGGTAACCCGAGGCAATTTTAATGGAAGACGCCTCATCATTTTTCAGTCCTTTATCCAGAAGTTGAAACATGTTGTAGTCTCCAGCATTCAATCCAACAGCCCACCCATTATAATTTGTATTTTGATACACAACGACAGGGTTTTTCATAGGCACAGGTGTTGGTTCTATTACTGGCACTGCTTTTTGTGTTGGCTCCTGTCTTAGCGTTGGCACCGGTTTTTGTGTTTTATTTGGCGTTTTCAATGGAGTATTGAATTTAATACCAGAATCTTTTGTAGCCTCATTTCGCTTGGCATTGTCAGTCTCCAAGATTGAAGGAGTTGGTTTCTGAACACTATTGAGACTGTCTTTTTCTGATTTACTGTTTAATATATTATTTAACAAATCATTAACATTAATCTTTTTAGCATCTTCAACTGAAAAATTACTTCCCAAATTCTTGTACTTATTATACAATACATACCTGCCGGCAGATATTCCCTCTCTTTGTGCATCTTTTCTTTCATCTTTATTTGCTTGCACAAGATATACATTTATTTGATTTTTTTCCTTTTGTTGCAGTTTAATTTTCATTGAGTTCATTAATGTATCCAGTTTGTCCTTTTCATTCTTATATTCATCAGATTCATTTTTATTATTTAATGTACTTGAGATCAGTATATAATTCTTTTCAGCTGATCCCATATTTTTATTCTTTTTTACCTCAACTAATATGTTTTCAATAGCTTTATATACACTAACATTACTAACCTTTAATTTTTTAGCAAGACTCTTTGCATCTTCATTTAATGGCACCAATCTTATAACATTTCCAGCATTATCAATTTCTAACTCAAGACTTGGATTAATATCAACATCGACATAAGCAAAAACTCTTGGCCGATATAAAAAATCCTTTACATTGATTGTGCCTATAATATTCGAAACAAAAGCTATAACAAACAGAACAGCCATACAAGCAGCACCAAGTGCCAATTTAGTCAAAACTGATCTTTTATCAATGATGTCTTTTTCTGTAAATTCGATTCGCTTCCCCACATAAGCGGTAGGCCGTCTCTTTATATAAAAACATTGAAAATCACTGGTAGTAACTATTGCTTTATTTTTAATCATACTTACCACAATGCCTTCATATTTCATTATTGCTCCTCCTTTAACATGCAAATACCCCAATTAAAATACTTGGTTTAAGTATGATTTGAAATTTACATAATCACTCTCAAGTATTATACATAAACATATTATAAATTCCCTATTTCTCTCAACAGTCTTTGGATGAACATCTATTACCTTAATAAGCTCTTTCATCTGGAAGTATTTTTTTGTTTTTAATTTGTTATATATATTCTTGTTTTCAATTACTTTTTTCGCAATGTGTATACACATTTGCTTGGAATCTTTATGCTTAGGTATATACTCAGGCAGATTTCTTATATTTAGTCCATAAGATTCCAATTGTCTGGAAAAATCATTTAGCTCGTAAATAAGTTCATATCTTCCTGCTTCCATACCAATATCAAACATATTTAATTTCTCCTCAAGGTCACTTTCACTTTTACTGTTGAAATATGAAAATGGAATTTCATTTTTACTGATAGATGATATATTCCTGAAGTAATCTATTATTCTCCTTCTGATTACCATTTGTGCAAAATTAAGAAACCCCTTACTTTTACCGCTATCAAACTTTTCAATTGCCTCATCAAATGCCATCAGGCCAATGCTATACTCATCACTATTTTTCACATCGACAATCCTCGAAGAATAAAAGCTTGAAATTACTTTTATTATAAACGGAATATAATCTTCTATGAATTTCTCCTTTAAATGCTTGTCTCCATTCTTGATTTTTTCAACAATACGGGTTGCTGTCTCACCGGTATAATTAAGAATAACGGAAATAAATAGCATAAACATCTTCCCTCAATAATAATTTTTTATAATAAACCCATACTAATATAAATCAATTTTAATCTTGCATTAGAAAGATCAAAATAACAATATTAATTGAATTTTTCTATATACAAACATATAAATATTGTTTAATTGGTTATTCAATTAACTTATTCGAAAACGATTTTATTTTTGGATTCGGAATTTGATAGATTTTTAAATTTTTTTAGAATTATGTATTATTTCTTGTCATTTATAATTCTTATTATCATAGTTTATATATTATATTTTAAAGCTTAAAGGCAGCTAATGTCAACACAATGCCCTTATATTTCCATTTCACGCTTTGGATAAAGTCAATATAAAATTTTATTAAGTCAAAAAGCTACAAATATTTTTGCACATTTCTGTATATATTTAACAAAACCAGCATTGTGCGTTATCCTTTCTAAACCAATTATGGTAATATAATTTAAAGTTAATTAATAAATAACACTTAAATTGAAATAAATCTATAAAACAAGTTGTTTTTTAGATTTATCAATACAAATAACTTATAAGGGGTGAAGGAAAATGATTAGTGGCAAAATTAAAAGGATTATTAGCAAGTTAACCGTTTTTGCTGTGATTTCCACTGTAGTCTTTTCTTCAAGTGCTGTACCGGGCTCAACAAATGAAGTACAACAAAACAAGGGTAAAGAAATTTATGCTACTGGTTCTAAAGAACCTTCAAAAGAAGACCTTGAGTGGATGAAAGAAAAGATGCTGGAAACAAAAAATGTCTTGCCAAATGAAATTGGACTTCAAAGGGCTAATGAAGTCAGAAAAAATAAAGGTTTAAGGGCTTTAGAAAAAAGCAAAGCAGTATCCAAAGGTCAGGAAGTGGTCCCTATGGGTACAAACCCTGGCATGGCTTCACCTAGCCTTGATATATCAACCGCTTCAGGGGCCAGTGCACTTGATGGTACATCTTTGCCATCATATGTAGATAACAGCACGCTTCCGTATTTTCCACCAATTAGAAGTCAGGGAGGCATAGGTTCCTGTGCATCATTTTCCAGTACATATTATCAGACAACACATATGACTGCCATGGCGAGAGAATGGAATGTAAAAGATAACAACGATAATTCAACATTCCAAAGAATTATTTGGAGTGGAGTACTGATGAGGATGTATGGAGAAACGCAATTAATTATAAGATAGATAAGGCGGGATACGTAAAGGTAGCGGATGGGACTCTTACCCCTGTTAAATCATCAAATTCACCTGCACTAAATGATATTAAACAATTATTAAATGACGGTTATGTTTTGACTTATAATACTTTTATATTTTCATGGAGATATAAAGCAATCAAGGATGATCCAAATACTGACAGAGACACCGGATCTATAAACAAAAATGCATACTTCATGCTGGACGGTTCTTCCGGGCCGCATGCTATGACGGTTGTAGGTTATAACGATGATATCTGGGTGGACATAAATGACAATAATGTTGTAGAACCGGTAGAAAAAGGAGCTTTCCGAATTGCTAATTCATGGGGTGACAGCTGGGAAGATAATGGTTTTTCATGGATAGCGTATGATGCCTTAAAGTAACTATAAAACCTTTGGCTGTTAATATTTCCAATAGAGAATATGGGTTTGATGGTACAAGCGTACCATGTGATGCTACTTTTGTATTTGACTATTCGGATCTATTTAAAGGAAAAAACATATACGGCATTACGAAGAATTGGACCATCAAAGCAAGCGATTCAAGCCTTGATGACAGCAGTGCCTTATTAAAAATTTCAAGGTAATACACCCTTCATCAAATAATACAGCAATATGTCCTCAAAACAATCAGAGGATTGATGGAGGATCTATGACTTTTACCGCTCCATTAAGTCTTCCATCACAGGTTTTGGGAGAAAGTCAGTGGGTTTTTAAAAAGTCAATGCCCTTTGGCATAGGTGTTGATAAGTCATACCAATTCGGTGATAAGATTTATGCCATGGGGTATTCCCCGGATATGGGTTCGACTGGGTTTATATGTTATGACCCTCTTTTAGAGCAAACAAGCTGGATTCGTTCTGTTAACTCTTACGGTTGGGGTTCATCAGCAGGTTATAACAATAAAATCTATGTATTCAGTGGTTTATATGTTGATGAGTACGACATCAATACAGGAGATAGATTACCAAAAAATACACTTCCATATGAAAAAGACAATGGAGCCATTGTTGAACTCAATGGTAAAATCTATATCATTAACGGTTCTTCGATAATAAATGGAGTTTTGACAATACAAAAAAGTGTTTTAGTATATGATCCGGTTATGAACAACTGGGGCAGTGCAGCAGATACCAATTTTGCCAGGTTTGCACCTAATGCCACCGCGCTAAATGGCAAGATATACCTGTTTGGCGGATGGGATAACCAAAGTAATAGCTATAGCAGTATTGAGGAATATAATCCTATAACAAATAAATGGACACTTATCAGCAATTACTTGCCATGCTCTATAAACTCAAAATTTGTGTCCATGGGTAATAAAATATATGCACTTTGTATGGATGCACTAAATCCGGTATATGAATATGATCCTGCGATAAATCAATGGAAAAAATATGACAGCATTCCTGAAAAATATGGACAATTTGCTGCTGAAAGTATGAATGGGAAGATATATGTTATGGGAGGCAGGTATGAATTCTATTCCTCTTCTGAAAACGACCCATATAGTAAAAATATATTGGAATTTGACCCCTCCAAAGAATCAGAACCTACGTCATCACCCACACCTACACCAACATCAACACCTACACCGACTCAAACACCAACTTCCACTGTTACGCAGCCCACAAACACCACCGGGAATATTAAAGTGCAGGCGTACAATAGTATCAGCAGTTCATCTTCAAACCAGATTTCCCCATATATCAAAGTTATAAATACAGGCAGCACTTCAATAAATTTAAAGGATATAAAAGCCAGATATTATTTTACATACGATGGTGTATCACCTTTGAATTATGCCGTTGACTGGTCGGATAAGGTGCTGCCAAGTAAAGTGACAAGTTCGTTTGTCAGTATCTCATCTTCCGGGGCTGACCGCTATTTGGATATAGGCTTTACCGTTGATTCTGGAACACTTGCCCCGGGTAGCAGTATTGTGATTCAAGGCAGGATATATGACGAGGATTGGAACCAGAGCTTTAATCAGTCTAATGACTATTCCTTCAATAGCACTGCAACAAACTATGTGGATACCGCAAAAGTAACCGGCTGGATCGGAAACAGCTTAATGTGGGGACAAGAACCATAATATAAGATTAATATAAAATCATTAGCTTTCTTCATAATGATAAAACTACCCAAGTGTAATAAACGGGTAGTTTTATCATTATTTTAACGTATGATTAAAAAATTACTTCCGTTTTTGAGCGAGTGTTGACAGGCTAAGTCAACACATGAGCCAAATTTATAGCGGAAGTTATTTTTTGATCCTGCCTAAGGTATTAATCGGGATTGTTTTTTAAAACGGAGATAACCTTATATCCGTGATTTTCAAGAGTTTTAATCATCTCGTCGGTGTTTTGAGTGTTTACCCTTATTACTACATCACTGGAGCCCGCCTCACCCCTATAAACTGCAATATGGGTTATATTAACTCCATATTCCTTTATAACCTGGGCGATATCAGCGAGGATACCTGGAGAATCCTGGGCTTCAACAGCAATTCTGCTACCTATGTCACTAAAGCCCATTAACTCCATAAATGCATTAAATATATCGTTTTCAGTTATTATGCCGCAAAGCTTTTTTCCCTCTAAAACAGGAAGGGCACTTATGTTGTTATCCCTCATTAGAAGAGCAGCTTCTTCTAAAAGTGCGTCGGAAGTAATTGTAACTACATCTTTTGTCATAACCTGAGATACTTTGGTTTTTCCCAAAAGATAATTAATCTCGAAAACACTCAGTGTAGTAGCCTTGGATGGCGAAACCTCCAGCATTTCACGCTCAGTAACAATGCCAACCAATTCTCCGCTCTTTACAACCGGCAGCTTTTTTACACCGTTATGCCGCATTAGTTCCAGGGCTTCAGCTATGGTGGCATCAGGGGATATGGTATATGGGTTGGAAGTCATCCTGTTCTTTACATACATAAAATCAACCTCCCAAATATGCTTTCTTTATTTCTTCACTTTGAGCTAATTCTTTCCCAGTTCCTTTGAGAACTATGGCTCCGGTCTCAATAACATACGCCCTGTGAGCTATGGAAAGAGCCATGTGAGCATTCTGCTCTACAAGAAGAATGGTGGTTCCCTGCTTGTTTATATCGTCAATAATGGAAAATATCTCTTTTACCAAAAGAGGTGCCAATCCCATAGATGGCTCATCCATTAGAAGAAGTTTGGGCTTCGACATTAAAGCCCTCCCAATAGCCAACATTTGCTGTTCTCCTCCGCTTAAGGTACCTGCATTTTGCTTGAGCCTCTTCTCAAGTATTGGGAACCTGGAATACACTTTTAACATATCTTCCTTTATATTCTTTTTGTCTTTTCTTAGATAAGCTCCCAGCTCCAAGTTTTCCAGAACAGTCATATCGGAGAAAACATGCCTTCCTTCAGGAACATGACAAAGACCCTTTTTAACTATTTCTTGAGCACTTATATCTTTGATATTCTCACCATTAAATAATATTGTTCCGTTTTTTGGCTTTATCAGCCCTGATATGGCCCTAAGCGTTGTAGTCTTCCCGGCACCGTTTGCACCGATAAGCGTTACAATTTCTCCTTCATTTACCTGTATCGATACACCTTTTAGTGCATGGATTACCCCATAAAAAACATCTAAATCCTTAATCTCAAGCATCAGGAAACCTCCTCACCCAGGTAAGCCTCTATTACTCTCTTGTTGCTTTTTATTTCATGAGGCTTGCCATCTGCTATTATCATGCCGTAATCTAAAACATAAATCCTCTCGCATATTTTCATAACCAGAGACATATCATGCTCAATAAGGAGAATTGTTAGATTAAACTCCTTCCTTATCCATTCGATCAAGTCTGTAAGCTCGTGAGTCTCATTGGGGTTCATGCCTGCAGCCGGCTCATCCAGCAATAGAACAGTCGGTTTGGTAGCAAGTGCTCTTGCTATTTCAAGCCTTCTTTGTTCACCATATGGAAGGTTTTTTGACAGTTCATCCTTTTTGGATTTAAGTCCAAATATTTCGAGGAGTTTCTCTGCTTGCTCTATTATTTCCTTTTCCTCCCTGTAAAATGCCGGCAGCCTGAAAAAAGACGAAATGATGCCGTATTTCACATTTTTATGAATAGCAATACGTATATTATCAAGAACACTCAACTCCTTGAAAAGCCTTATATTCTGAAAGGTTCTGGCAACTCCCATATTTGTAATAGCATTGGGTTTTAACCCGCTAATTTTTTTTATCTTTTCACCATTATCAAGTTCAACACTTCCCGAACTTGGCACATATACCCCTGTTAAGAGGTTGAAAAAGGTAGTCTTTCCCGCACCATTAGGCCCGATTAGACCTACCAGTTCCCCCTTTTGTAGCTCCATATTCACATTTGACACTGCGGTCAAGCCTCCAAATGATTTTGTAAGATTTTTTACCGTCAGTATTGCCATCTTATCACCTCACGTCCCTACCTTCTCAGGCTTTTTCCACGGAAAGCCGTTGAACTTTATTTTTTTATTCTTAAACTTTTCTCTTACAATCATAACCATTACAAGTATCAGTGAGTATAAAATCATTCTTATCTCCGGAAAATCCTGCAGATAGAGGGACACAACAGCTAAAAGTATAGCTGACACTATAGAACCTCCAATACTTCCCATTCCTCCGACAACTACTATGACAAGAATATCAATAGATCTGAGGAAGCCGAACATATCAGGCTTTATATAATAAAAGTAGCTGGAGTACAACGCACCGGCTATACCTGCACAGAATGCTCCTATTACGAAAGCAAGCACTTTGTATTTTGTGGTATTTATACCCATAGCCTCAGAAGCTATTTCGTCCTCTCTGATAGACTTACATGCTCTTCCATGGGAGGAATTGATAAAGTTTTTTACTAGTATTACCGTACCTGCAGTGAATATAAATAGCCATGTCCAGTTGGTATATTGAGGTATACCGCTAAGGCCTGCCGCTCCGCCTGTAAAACCCATATTCAGTACTATAATTTTAATAATTTCTCCCATGCCCAATGTGGCTATTGCCAGATAATCCCCCTTGAGTCTTAACGTGGGTATTCCTATGACAAGCCCTACGACAGCAGCAAGAATAGCTCCTACAGCAATACCGATAAAGAAGGAATACTCATCAGTCATATTCATTGTAATGAGAGCACTTGTGTAAGCACCAATAGACATAAATCCTGCATGTCCTAGTGAAAACTGACCTGTAAAACCTGAAATCAGATTGAGGCTAACTGCAAGGATTATATTAATGCAGATCAATGATAGTGTAATTTGGTAATAATCACTTAAAATATTAAACATTATTAAAAACTGCACTATACCATAAAGGCTTACAACACCTGCCATAGTCTTTAAATTTTTCCTATTAATTAATTTATTCACCTCTGCCTCACCTACACTTTCTCACGGATATTCCTTCCGAATAGACCGGATGGTTTAATTAAAAGAACTAAAATCAGTATTGCAAAAGCGACTGCATCCTTATACATAGAATTCCCGTATCCACTTATAAGTGTCTCTATAACTCCTATTGAAAACCCGCCTACCAGTGCCCCAGGGATTATTCCTATCCCGCCAAATACCGCAGCAACAAAGGCTTTAAGTCCTGGCATTATACCCATAAACGGGTCGATAGAGTTATAAAAAGCACCCACCAGAACACCTGCCGCACCAGCAAGTGAAGATCCAAGTATAAATGTAAATGAAATGGTCCTATCCACATTGATTCCCATAAGCTGTGCAGCATCCTTATCCATTGAAACTGCCCTCATGGCTTTTCCCATAAGCGTTTTTTTGACAATCAACTGCAAAAGAACCATTAAAATTATAGTTATAAATAGCAGTATACTTTGCTTGTCAGTGATTTTTACACCCATTATAAGTTCTCTGCTTGTTTCGGGTAGAACTGCCGGGAATGCCCTTACATCCGCTTTTGCAAAGAACATCACCAAATATTCCAAAAGCAAGGATATTCCAATTGCAGTAATCAGTGCTGCAATTCTTGAAGAATTCCTAAGTGGCTTATATGCTACTTTTTCAATGATTACTCCCAATAATGCACAAAAAATCATGGCAATAACAAGAGCAGGTACGAACCCCAGTCCTATACTGGTTATACACACAAATCCCACGTATGCACCAATCATGTAGATATCTCCATGAGCAAAGTTTATAAGCTTTATAATGCCATAGACCATCGTATAGCCCAATGCAATCAGTGCGTATATACTTCCAAGCGATAAGCCGTTAACTATTTGCTGTAAAAATTCCGTCACATTTCTCACCCTCCCCCTTATGAATTTTATCTTGCAGTGCTACAGCATATTCCTCTTTTTCCAGACATAACATAATTTAAGTGAGAGGTTTATCCTCTCACTTAAACTTCTTAACGGAGCAAACTGCAAAATTTGTTTGTTAAAAACCTCATAGGCACAACTTGAAAATTATGGCTCAACCTTTACAGATGAAGCCTGCACTCCGTCTTTAAGCTCAATAACCACTGCTGTCTTCACAGGATTATGGTTCTTATCAATACTGAACCTTCCTGTAACTCCCTTAAACTCCGTTGTGTTGTCAAGAGCTTCCTTTATTTTGATAGGTTCGGATGAGTTGGCTCTTTTTATAGCATCTACAGCAAAATATCCAAGATCATACCCAAGAGCATTAAAAGCATTAGGATCCTTGTTATTCTTTGTTCTAAACCCATTCATAAACTTAACTATTACAGGGTCTTTATCAAGTGAGGAATAGTGGTTTGAAAAATAAACCTTGTTCAAAGCAGTTTTTCCAGCCAATTCGCCTAAAACAGGAGAATCAAGACCATCCCCTCCAAGCACCGGTTTATCTATTCCCAAAGCTCTCGCCTGCTTGATAATAAGCCCAGCCTCGTTGTAATAACCTGCAATAAGCAAAATATCAAAGGCTTTGTCCTTTATCTTTGTAAGTATGGCACTAAAGTCCTTCTCATCTTTTACAAACGCTTCCTGAGCCGCTATAGCACCACCGTTCTTAGTAAAAGTCTCAGTAAATGTTTTTGCCAGTCCTTTTCCATAGTCACTTGAATTATCCATGAGCACTACTGCATTTTTAGCATTAAGGTTTTTTGTTGCAAAGTTTGCCATTACAGTTCCCTGGAATGAGTCGTTAAAGCATATTCTGTATGCATATTCCTTTAAACCCTTCGCATCGACGGTAACATCATCAGCAGTTGCAGATGCGGATATCAGAGGAACTTTGTTCTTATCTGCAACAGGGATTGATGCTTTTGTTGCTCCTGTTGTAGCAGGCCCCAAAATTACCGATACATTTTCTTTTGTAGCAAGCCTTGTTGCTACACTGGTGGATTCAGCAGGATCTGTTTTATTATCCAGCTTTACGTAGGTTATTTGTTTACCCAATACCCCTCCGGCAGCATTTATCTCATCTAAAGCCATAAGTATACCGTTAAGAGTATCCTGACCATAGGATGCAGCCGCACCTGAAAGTTCATAATTTAAGCCGATTTTAATCTCATTTTGTGGTTTCGATGTCTGAGTACAGCCTGTAAAAAGTACTAATGTAGCCGTTATAACAGCTAAAATACTTACCAAAAATCTTTGTTTTAACATTTATTCTACCTCCTATAATTCTGCCGGATAACCAGATCCTACTTTCCCCTTTAGTCATGATCAAAAAATAACTTCCCATAAATACAGTTTAATGGTTTTGCTAAATAGTATATTTCATTATACTCGAAAAAAACTATAAAATAACTATTTAAATATTGCACAAACTGCCATTTTAATCAAACAGAGAGAAGCTTTTCAATAGTAGAATTTTAATAAATTAGGGGTTTATTTAATATAGTAATTACCCAAATATAAATCCGGTAAACAGAATTGCGAGGAGGGAACTTTTTTGACAAAGGTAGGGGTTTATAATTACCCTATCTGTTAGCAAGTGGTACAGCATTACCACCTGCTAACAAAAAAGGATTATAGAGCTGCGGGGTAGCTGCTGCCCGTATTATTGAAGTTTCTTGCAATAATCAGAATATCCGACATGTTGATAGAATTATCCAAGTTGAAATCACATTCCCTGCTGTAATGAATATCTCCATATGATGCATTGAAGTGCTTAGCAATTTCGATTACATCTATCATATTTATAACATTATCCTGCAAACCTTTTACAGGCACATCACCTGCCCATAATTTTAACGGGTTTTCACTTTTTCCTAGCTCAGTACTGCTTTTCCCCGATATATTGGTTATTGTCCTTGCCAGATAACCTGGCTTACTAATTTTGATTGTATATCCCGATAAAGAAACCGGTAAATTTTTAATATTAAAATACCCATTGGAATCAGTGTTTACAGTTACTTGCATGCCTACAACCTCAACATTGAAGTCTGAGTTTAAATTTTTATTGTCGGATTGTACATCCGCCTTTATATAGCCCGAAATACTTATTGCAGTCTGTGTTGGAGCTGGTGTAATTGTGGGTATTGTGTTTCCCAAGTATCTTTCTCTTGCAGGATTTGTGCCACCCACCCTGTCAGCTCCAGTTGAAGGCCACTCCAATGAACGGAAGAATGCAGGCTTAGCCTTGATATAATATGATACCGGTATATTGTTTTCAGATATCTTGGAATCCCAAGAAACTGAACCATTTATATAGTTTCCATGCACTTTTAGGGTCGATGAATCAATCTTGTGAGGATACCTGGATTCTGTATCAATAAAAATACTGCTCTTAACAAACTCATTCCCAATAATATTCTGATGGTTTGAAGAATCTTCAATGGAAATGCCTTCAGATTCTATCCTGTTTCTTAAAAAAGTATTGTCAGGCCCTGCAGGTCCCCAATAATCGGCAATACTTATCTCCTGAACTATATTGCCTTCGAATAGGTTGGCAAATGGCTGGTGCCCATGAATGGATATATCGCATGGCGTCCAGTTTCCTCCTTCATTCTGGTGTGGCTCTATGGAGTAATTATAACCGAAAACATTGCCGTTTGCTCCGAGATGAACCATCATAGAGTGCCGCAAATGCTTGAAAATATTATTTTCAACCAAACAATCAGTTACATGGTACCCCAGTTCAACCCCATAACCGTGTCCCCCGCCTGCCCAGTCTGTTGCATCTTCAAAAAAGCTGTCCCTTACTTCAATTCGATATCCTGAAGTGACAGAAACATGTGCCTTTCTTGCAAGCATGCTGTGTATATTCCTTATCCAGCAATTTGCAGCATTCTTAAAGAAGAAGATATTTGCATCACCGGTATCAAGTCTTTTTATTGAAAAATCTTCAAAGCCAACATTCTCAACAAACCCCTGTGTCCTAATAACTGGATTGAGATCTCCTTTGAAATTGTACCTCAATGGTTCATCAATCGTTATAGAATTTCCCTTTACGGACAAAACCTTCGCAATCTGTCCCACAGCCCCATCGGCCCAACTCTGATTCCACTCGGTTAGAGTATACATCATTTCAGGATCGTTTGTCTGTTGTATTTCAACATACACACCGGGAGTAATTGATGACGCATTGTCAACAATAAGTTCTGTTGAACCCTTAGAATACCCGCCCTCAAGATTTTGCCATGTTCCACGCTTATATGTAATTATTTCAAACGCATTTGAGCTGTGATTCACTAAAAGCTCTGTTTTGCCTGTTCCCTCTCCCTTTAATACAACGGGCTTATTAATTGTGAGCATTGACTTAATTAAATATTTTCCGGAAGGTATCACCACTGCACCGCCCGCTTTTATGGAATCAATGGCTGATTTAAATGCAGAATAATCATCTGTTGTTCCATCCCCTTTTGCACCGAAATCCTTTACACTTACCTCTGTCGGCTTATCGGGTATTCCTCCTGAAACTCCAGGATTCCAGTGAATCTGATTCCCGTAGACATCAACACTGTACACATTGTTAATAGGCATATAAGCCAAAATCAGAATAACGCACATGACAAATTTTAGAATTCCATTTGACATAATCCACAACTCCTTATCTACACATACACCTTTTAAGTGTGCCGAAATGCCCCTTGTATTATATACAACAATTATATCATACACCAAGGAATCCTTTTACAAATTTAGTCACAGCATCTTTATGTAACAAAGCGGCTAGTATTAATTGACTTCCATAACAAAGAAAGTAACATCATCCTTTTGCCCGCCATTGCTGCAAATTCCCTTTATATTCTTTTCAACCTCTTTGCAAATATCCCTGCTACCACAATCTGCCAGCATTTTTTGCAAATGATCTTTTGTAAAAGAATCTCCTGTACTTTTATTATTGAGCTCTATAAGCCCATCAGTATAAAAAAACACTTTATCTCCATTTTCCAATTTAATCGTTTTATCTAAATATTCCGCCGGGCATATATCTATAAGATTACATATTGGAAGACCATTTATATCCATTTCCAGAATCTCGCCGTTATTTTTTACTATCAGCGGCTGAACATTCATACCTGCAGATGAATATTGAAGCTCCATTGTTTTTATGTTATAAATTGCATAAAGCAATAAAATATATACCTCATCCTTAAAATTCACTTTGTTATATAACTCATAAAGATTTTCTAAAACCTTGGAAGGATGAATAACATCAAACCTGTTTCCGTCCAGCTCCTTTGTGGTTTTTATGCTTTGGTTCAAAAAGATGGTAAGCATTGCTGCCGAAACCCCATGCCCTGAAACATCACCTATGTACATTCCTATCCTATGATCATCCAGCCTGAATATATTGTAAAAGTCCCCGCTCACTCTTTCTGCGGGATAATATACAGCTTTAAAGTTTACCTTCTCATTGTTCGGTAAACTTTGAGGCAGTATAGCTTTCTGAATATCTCTGGCACATTCAAGATCTTCAAGAAGCTTTTGGTTCATATGATATAATTCCTTGGTCCTCTCATCCACAAGTTTATTTAAATTCCCTGCATATGCTTTTATTTTGTTTTTGGCTTTATACAATGCCAGATAGGGTTTTTCAATATTATTGATAAAAGCTATCCTAAAAACTATAAAGTAAGAAATAAACTTATAAACATGTCCTATATAGTTATGTATATCATACACAGAATTATATCTTATAAATGCCAGTTCACTAAAGATACTGGTAGTGATTGCAATAGCAAACATAAGATTTGAATTGTCTTTCCTTCGTAAGTATTGATGCAAAAACATTATTCCCGCAAAGCATAAACAAATTATTGTTATATACTCCAAGACCTTTTTTATTTTTGTTACTCCTATCCCCTCAATATACATAGCTGGCAGAGCATGTGGGAGGTATGTTACAACAACCACTATTGATAAGGAAAAAGCAATGGAGATGACCAAAAAAACTTTTCGATTAATGCGGGATTTTTTATTTATTTTGATAAAGCTCCCCACAGTAATGCCAATTGCTCCAATAAGTCTTGCAATAATCCAATATGTAGTCGCCCTGTTTGCATTACTGTTTTCAATTAAGAAATATGGCATTCCTTTGAAGCTAAGGGTATGAAATATATCAATAATTCCCATTATTAAAAAGACATTTGCAATAAATATTCCTCTCAAGCGTCGATTTTGCCTATATGCATAATAGGATAGGATAAATACACAAAAGGATACCAATATGCTTATAAATTCAAATATGGTGTGCCAGGATAGATATGACGAAACACCAATAGTCTTATTAAAAAGAGGAGCTAGAAGAAACATCTTTTCAAAAAGTATTGCAGAAAAAATAATAACAGCAAAAAGCCAAATAAGCTGATTATAATTAAATATATATTTAATTATTTTCTTTAAACTCAAAAAGTTCAATGTTTTGGACAATTTTTAAACTCCTATTTAAATTGGCAAACATATACCTATTATATAATTTAGACTATCGAATGTATACCATACTAAAGTTATAAAATTACAATGTTTTTGTTCTATCTTTATTTTTTCTTTATTTTAAATTGTTGCCTGAAAGATGTCAACAATTTAAAATAAAATAATAATATTAGCAAACCAGAAGCAAAAGAGAATACCCTTCTTTCCAAATGGAACTTTTGACTAAACTATTCGTCTTATAATTACAGTTGCCAATAATCAATTATGGCTGGCTTATAGTGACTATATGGCGGTTATTTACAAACCTTATACAGTTAACATCACATGGATTTGGAGGTAATATCATGAAAAAATCTTTATTAATACCCACTTTAGTATTTATAGGAATATCGCTTACCGCTTGCAGCTACTGGCCTAAGGATTCATCTGTTTCAATCCCTAAGAGTTCTAAAGTAAATGTTGAATCAAAGCCAAGTCCTGCTCAGAAAAAAGCAAAAAGCAAAGAAATTGAGGTCTTTGTTGAGGGTAACACAGAAATGCATCAGGCAGTTTTAACCAAGAGTCAACAATCCGGATATGAATTTTATATACTGGACAAATATAGACTTGCCGCTGAAGAGCCTGGAAAAGATATAATATACTCAAAACAGGATGATAGCTTCTTTGTAAAAATTGAAAAACTTGATAAGAATACAGATCTTCAGAAGTACAAAACTGAGCAGTTGAAATCTTTCAAACAATTAGGCCAGGTAACAGAGATTGAGCCCTCAACCCTTTTTCATAAAAACTTCCAAAATTCAAGCTTTAGCTTTATAACCGAATCAATAGACTCATCCGGTTTAAAAACAAGCATCCTTCAAGTTGCCAAGACAGTCAGCAACGAGAAGTTTGCTTTCACATTTTACATGCCACTTAAAGAAATTGCCGAAGGCATAACACCTGGTTTTTGGGCTATGCTGGCAACCCTCGACATAGCGGAGTAAAGAATCAAAATAAAGCCATAGGGCTATTGACGTATAACCCCATGGTTTTGTTTTATTTAAAAAACTATTCTATTATTTTCTAATGCTCCAGTATGTTTTAATATTTCGGTTCAATCCCCCAAACTAGTGATCCTGATATATATGCAGGTACTTTATCATAAGGCGTGTAAGATTGCAAAGGATTGAATGAAAAATCATTTGATTGATTGTAGCCGGACCAGTCTGATTTGGAAATTCTGAATCTGACCTCCACTGTCTCACCTGGCATTAATGTACCTGCATTACTGGTAAAAGAAATTTGAACGTAATTATCTGCATTGTATATTGGTTGAGACAATTTTATAAACTTACCACTCACATTTGCACTTCCTGCATTTGACCAATCACACCAGAAACTTTGCTCCTTCTCTCCATCCGCAGTATAGTAATATCTTAAATTAATATCTGCTAAATTCACAGCTGTACCCCCGCTATTAACCAACTTAATATTGGAATTAATACTGTTTGCTAAATGTTGTGGATTTGAAGGATAATAGTGGACACTCAAAGAACCTGATGTGGGTACTGGTGACGGCGTAGGTGTTGTCACAGTTGGAGTTACATCCTGAGTAGTATTATTGCCTGCAGGTTCAGTCCCCCATACCAATGTGTTATTCATATAAGCACTTACCTTACCCCAGGGTGTAAAATAATTGGCAGTAGGGTTGAATGAAAAATCATTTAATTGATTATAATTTGACCAATCAGCTTTCGCAAATCTTGTTTTTATTATAATTGAACTACCTGGACCCATAAATCCTGCACCTTCTGTAAACCCAACCTCAAGGTAATAATTTGAGTCTCTTGAATCCTGATACATTTTGGTAAACGTACCTCTTATATTTGAATTCCCTACTGTTGACCAATCACTCCAGAAGTTTTGTTCCCTCTCGCCGTCTATTGTATAGTAATACCTTAGTTTGACATCCGCAAGCTTGACAGTGGTGCTGCCTGAATTTGTCAGCAGATAATCGGTATAAATGCTGTTACTTGGATTCTGTTTGTTTGGGTTATACGCCATAACGGACAGATCTCCCATAACAGGCTCAGGTGTTGGGGTTGGAGTTGGTGGTGAAACTATGCTGCTTAAAGCTTTGTATATGTTCAATCTTCCTCCTGACACCAAACGGTTTTCTAATGAATCTATAGAGTCAACATTACTCATAATGGCATCCTTAATTTCCATGTTTGTCAACGATTTGTCATATGACTTTAAAAGTGCTGCTGCTCCTGAAATATAGGGTGCAGCCATTGAAGTTCCATCCATATATGCATAATGGTTACCAGGAATTGTGCTGTAAATACTTTCACCAGGTGCCGCAATATCAATTGCTGATTTGCCATAATTAGAAAACCACGCTAAATTATCGTTATGGTCGGTTGCTGCAACAGATATTATGCTTGGAAACGTGTAGGCAGCGGGATAATGGGGGTATTTATCAACATCCCTGTTTGAATTCCCTGCCGAAACAATACTCAATACTCCATTATCTCCTGCATTTCTAAACGCTTCCTCAAGAACGGGAACGCTACCTCCCCCTCCCCATGAGTTTGAAGTAATCGGTATATTCATTTTAACTGCATAATTAATGGCTTGAGCAGCATCCGATAGTGCACCGAACCCATCGCTGTCCAAAAACTTCAGGGCAGCAATCCTTACATTCCAGTTGACACCCGCAATACCAATTCTATTATTGGCTACTGCACCAATTATTCCTGCACAGTGGGTTCCATGCATATTATCATCCATTGGATCACTATCATTGTTTACAAAGTCCCATCCATAGACATCATCAACAAAACCGTTCTCATCATCGTCAACTCCGTTGCCGGGAACTTCACCAGGATTCATCCACATATTTTCATGAAGGTCAGAGTGGTTATAGTCAACCCCTGTGTCGATAACCGCTACTGTTACATCTCTGCTTCCTTTTGTTATGTCCCATGCCCCCGGTGCGTTAATATCTGAATTTTGAGTACCGCCTGTTTGCCCTGTATTATATAGCCCCCAAAGTTTGTCAAAACCCGGATCGTTTGGCATTTCAGAAGTAAATGCTATATAATCAGGCCCTACATACTTCACAATATCCTGATTTTTTAACAGCCTCGATATTCTGTTATATTCATTAAAATTTGTGTAATCCTTAAAGCTCACAAGGTAAGTGTTTGAAGGAAAATCAAGTTTTTTTCTTATTCTGCCTTTAAATTGGGTGGCAAGAGGCAATAACTCTTCCTCCCTTACCCCAGGCTTTAGCGTTACAATAACATGATCAGCAACCATTGCCTTACTATCAACAATCTGCTCCCCCTCCAATTTATTCAGCATGTTTACTCTAACAGTATCTTCAATACGGATAAAATGGTATTTGCTTTTCACACTTATAAGTGTGTTTTTTCTGTATGTGTCACCATTGTCTGATCCTGCTTGGGATATTTCAGAAATTACTTCTTTGTTTGGAAAACGCTCAATTACCGATTCTATTTTTGATTGCCTTATATCCGCTGAAAAATAATTTCTTTCTGAACTTGCATTTGAAACCGGAGTATACAGTATTATGAATAGAGTTGTTATTATAATATAAATAGATACTGACTTCATATCGTTTAGCCTCCTTTTTGTTGTCCGTTGTTATAAATTGATCACGTACATTTCTATAAACAGTTTGTAAATTTATTACTATATACCCTTTTATGTTATTAATAAACATTTTTGTAAAGTGGCAATTGGGAATACACTTTTTGTTATGTATATTGACATTGATTTTTCGCTTATTATAATATCTTATAGTAGCTTAGACATATTTTGAGAGGATCAGAATGAACTATTTAGCCCACATATATCTTTCAGATAATAATGACAAACATATGCTCGGCAACCTGCTTGGTAATTTCGTAAATATAACTGATGACATTAAATTTGAGAAAGACATCAGAGAAGGCATTTTAATGCATAGAAAACTGGCTCCTATCATATAGAGAAACTGCCGGCATTGAAAAATCACTAGAAAGGATTTCAAAAAGGCTATCGGTTCCCAATAATTCGTTAGTTGCTTCTATAAGTGAGTTGCAATGCCATTAAACTTTAATAAAAAAATCAGCCCTTCTGGTTAAACATTTGGAGCTGATTTTTTATTAAAAGCCTTCATTTGAGATCTACCAATGTAGTGTCATACATGAACTCATCAATATAACCTGCTACCCGCTTTCCTAGAATTAATTACAAATTATATGGATATTAAAGGTGTTATTTTGCTTAAAAGCCCATGTCTTTTCTCATTGCATTGACTATTTTACAATGATTGATAAGGTCATTTTCCGATTTAACCTCACTGGTATAATTAAGTCCATACGGCCAAAAATGCTGGCTATCTCCATGTAATACATCTTGTTGATTGCCGCTAATAGCTCTTAATTGATTTGTGGCATTTGTGCCTGTGAAATTACCATTAACAATTAACGCCCTATACTGAGATGTAGTCCCTACACCTGTAGTATGTGCAATCTCATGCATGGCTGTTATATGATTCATATACTCTTTTTTGCCAAATCGTATAGTACCGTTGAAGTTGGCATCGGCAGTTGCAACTGTAGGTTCGTAATAAACTTTTAAATTTAGCGTGATGTTTGTATACTGATTGTAGTATGATACAGCCTTGTCCATAGCTGCTGTTATAGCTTGATAGGCAGAAAGCTGATCGGCAGTTGGTGAACTGACCTTTATAAGGATGTAAGTAACCTTCCCTGCCACTGCAGATGGTGTAGGAGTTAGCACCTTTGTCGGCGTTGGAGTTACAGTTGGAGTTACAGTTGGAGTTGCTGTAGGCCTTTTAGTCGGTGTAGAAGTTACTGTAGGTGTCGGGCTTTGAGCTACAATTGTTGAGGTAATATTTCCCGGATAATCATTAGCTGTTTTACCGAAGTGATTAATGATTATCATAATATCACTCATATTTATTGCTCCATCATTATTTATATCGAGGACCTCTTTATATTTTTCACCCGTAGACACTGCATTAAATCCCTTTGCAAATTCAATTATATCTGCCATGTTTATTGCAATGTCCCCATTGAAGTCTCCAGCCCAAATATCGATTGGCAAGCCTTTTGCCGATAAAAATATATTACTAGAAATGGGCATAATAGATATGGGTCTTGTCAAATACCCTGCCTTGGACAGTCTTATAGTAATACTCGAATTACTGCTAGGCACATTTGTAAGCTCAAAATACCCTTTTGAATCACTTTGATTTGATATCTGTGTTCCTTCAACTGTAATATTGAATCCTGAAAGTTGTGAATTTGGACTGCTTGAACTTATAAACTCAGGCTTTACAAACCCGGATACGGTATACTCGGTACCACTGTCTGCGTAAGTGTTAATGCAGGTACCTGCTGTTACCATGGTCATAAATACCGAGAACATTGTAATGGCTTTTTTAAATGCTTTCTTTGACATCTCTCTACCCCCTTATTGTCCAAAATCGTTTACGATTTTGCAACCTTGGTCGTTGTCGTGAAAAATTGTGATGTAGTATACATCACAATTTCCTAGACCTGTACAAAATCGCTATATACTCTTAATTAATATACTATAATTTAGCAGAAACAAAATCAAGCTATCATTTCTCAATTTGTGATTATTTAGTCTTGAAACTTGACTTACTTCAAGCTGCGTGATAAAATTAGTACTGAACGTTCAGTGTTACAATATATAGTTATGAGGTAATCAAATGAAGAATCTAAATGCAAGGGAAAGAATTTTACAAACTGCTATAAAAATCTTTGCCGAAAAAAGCTTTGAGGGGTCCCGCATTGATGAAATTGCAAGGGAAGCCAAGGTACCTAAATCTTTGATTTACTATCATTTTAAAAGTAAGGATGAGATTTTGGAGGTACTGACCACCAATTTCATTAACGAGTACCTTAGGATAATTGCAGCAAAACCTGGTGAAACACATAAGGAAAAAGCAGCAGAAATTCCTGATAGGATGAAAAATGTTTATTATGATTTCGGGCAAAAAAATGCTGACCTGCTTAGAGTAATACTTATAGATTCTCTTAAAAAATTTAAAGATACACCCGTTCTTTTTAAAATAGTAGAAGCAATGATTGATAAGGAAAAAGAAACTGCAAATACCCAAAACTACGATATCCAGGAAAGAAGAATAGCAGAATTCTTTACAAGCTTTATCCCCATGTATGCATATTTATGCTTTGCTGATTCCTGGACCAAATATTTTAATATTGGTAGGAAAGAGTTTGATAATTTGTTCTTAAAAGCGTACTTGGAAACTCATGGTGCCTATCATAAAAATCATGATTCATGATCAAAACTGAATCTACGATCATTAATAGGCGGTATATGCAGCAAGTAAGATGGAGGTATTTATGAATCAGGAAATAATATGGATAAATCTCGGAGCGGTTAATTGCTATCTAGGTAAGCAAGACAATGTATTTGTCTTATTTGATACAGGCGGCTTTATAGTAACTGACAAAGTAATCACAAACCGCCAGGAACTGCTTGAAAAAGAGCTGGATAAGGCAGGCTGCAATTCTACTAATCTCAAACTGATAGTTTTAACCCATGGGGACTATGATCATACAGCCAACGCAGTATTTTTAAAAGAAAAATATCAAGCAAAAATCGCCATGCATAAGGGTGATTTAAATTTAGTTGAAAACCCTGATCTTGATGATGTCATGAAAAGCTTTAATTTCAGGTCTTTGTTTCTTAGAATACTTTTCAAAGCTTTTAGAAAAAAGATTGAAATGGCGAATAGAAGGATACTTAGTAATTTTAGAGGGTTTACACCTGACATTCTGCTAAACAATTGTGACAATCTATCCCATTATGGGTTCGATGCAAAGATTATACATATACCTGGACATACACCAGGCTCAATTGCAATATACACCGCAAGCGGTCATCTTATAGCTGGAGACACGCTTGCGTATATAAAAAAACCGCAAGCTTCACCAAACGCCCTTAATTTTAATGCTCTGGACAAAAGTGTTGATTTATTGCGTGAACTTAATGTTAATACAGTATATCCCGGTCATGGAAAACCTTTTGCTATGAATGGGTACAAAAAACAGTGATGACCTTTTTGATTCGAGCCATTAATTTTAAACCAAAATGGTCATCATTATACCCTTTTCTGCCCCTCAGACTCATCATCCTTTTTTACAATTACTGCTGCATGACCCGCGGCACGATCCGCACTCACCATTTTTAAATGCCCTTTTTACTTTATATCCTATATATAAAGCTGCCAAAGCCCCAGCCAAGATGGGTATTATCCATGTAGCGTCCATTACTACCACCTCTTTCCGATAGTTAAATTACTTTTATATGAAAGTGAATTATCACGAAAATCCTAAAAGCGATCCTATTTGGTATACCAGAACGGACATAACCCAGCCCAGTACCAAACTATAACCTATTGCAAAAAACGTCCATGCCCATGAGTTGGTCTCCCTCTTTATTGCACCTATAGTGGCTACACATGGAATGTAAATAAGTGTCATAACCATAAATGAGTACGCCGTTAGAGGGGTCCACATCTTAGCAATTACTGATTGAAGGCCTTCATCCTGAACCCCGTAAACAACACCAAGGGTACCAACTACCACTTCCTTCGCAACTACACCAAACAAAAGTGCCACTGCAGCTTCCCAGTTTCCAAAGCCGGCTGGTTTGAAAATCGGTGAGATAAAAGCTCCCAATTGCCCTAAAAAGCTTTCACGGCTCGCATACTCGACTCCTGCCGGAAGGCTTGAAAGCACCCAAACAAGTACAACTACTGCAACTATTATAGTACCTGCCTTAACAATAAAGTCGCTTCCTCTGTCCCACATGTGAATAAATGTGCTTTTTAGCGTTGGAAGTCTATAAGGAGGAAGCTCCATTACAAAATGAGATGTCTCTCCCTTAAAAACAAGCTTTTTAAAAATAACTCCTACCCCAATAGCCAAAACTATTCCTAAAAGATATAACGAAAAGATTACTATCCCCTGGTTTGCACTAAAGAAAGCACCGGTAAATACTATATATACAGGAAGTCTTGCGGAACAGGACATAAGCGGATTAATCAATATCGAAACCAACCTATCCCTTTTATTCTCAAGGGTTCTTGTTGCAAGAACTCCGGGTACATTGCACCCGAACCCGACAATCATGGGGATGAAAGACTTTCCATGGAGGCCTAATGTATGCATAAACCGGTCCATGATATACGCAGCCCTCGCCATATAACCGCTGTCCTCAAGGAGAGAAATTGCAAAAAACAGAAGGAATATATTTGGCATAAATACAATTACCGACCCGACACCACCGATTATACCATCAACAATAAGCGATACAACCAGTTCTGGTGCACCTGCCGATTGAATACCACCTCTTACAAACTCTCCAAACCATCCGAAGAATGCTTCAATAAGGTCAGCTAAAGGGTTGCCTAGAGTAAAAGTAAATTGGAAAACTCCCCACACTGCCAAAAGAAAAATAGGAATACCTAAAAACCTATTGGTAACCACCAAATCAATTTTATCAGTTACCGTAAGCTTCTCCTCTGCCGACATCTGTCTCTTAACGGTCTCTTTTACTATCCCCTTAATAAACCCATATCTTTTTTCAGCAATTACCGCTTCAATATCATCCCCCCATAAGGATTCCAGCTTTCTTACACTTTCACTTCTAATCTTCTCAAGCTTGTCGTAAATTCCACAATTTCTTACATTATTTATTATTCCTGCATCGCCTTCTAAAAGCTTAACGGCAAGCCATCTGGCATTATATCTTTCAATCAGTGCATCTTCCTTGTTTATTTCTTCCTGCAGCTTCTTTATTGCTTCCTCAACTTCTTTTCCATAATTAATTATTAATGGCTTATTACTTTCCTTACGGGCAGCTTGGAAAAACAGCTCCGTTAATTCATCGAGTCCCTGGCTTTTTGTTGCAATGGTTGCCAATACCGGCACCCCAAGTAAGGTTGACAGTCCATTAATATCTATTTCAATATTTCTGGCTTTTGCCTCATCAAACATATTAAGTGCAACAACAACATTGGCTCCCATCTCCAATAGCTGTGCAGTAAGATACATATTCCTTTCAATATTTGTTGAATCTACAATATTTACAACAACATCAGGCTTTTCATTTATAATATATTCTCTGGCTACCGCCTCATCTTCCGATAATGCTCCAAGACTGTAGGTACCAGGCAAATCAATTACCCTGATTGTATTGCCATCCGCCACATAGCTTCCTTCCTTTTTCTCTACTGTTACCCCAGGCCAATTACCCACATGCTGCCTTGCCCCTGTAAGACTGTTAAACAGCGAGGTTTTACCCGAGTTGGGATTGCCTGCCAAAGCTAGTACATATTCTCTTACACCATTATTTATCACACTGTTATTTGCCATACTATTATTCACTCCCGCTAGTTAGGTCCGCCTAACTTTTATCTAAAAAATATATAAAATTTTATATAACTTCGACAAATATATCCTGAGCCTCAGACTTTCTAAGCCCCAATCTATAACCCATTACACCAAGTACCATAGGATCTCCAAATGGAGCAAATCCTTTAACCTGAACCTCTGTACCGCTGGTAATTCCCATTTCTGTAATCCTTTTGCGAATAACTCCTCTAGAAGCTACCCTCACTATCTTTCCCTTTTCGCCTTTTTTAAGCTCACTAAGTGCTATTATTTTATCCTTCTTTACATTTACCTCACTCATATTACCCCTCCGTTTCAAAACCTTACATTGTTTTAATCCTCAACATTTTCGCTGTCTTTTATATCACACTCTGCAATCATATAACCATTTGTACAAAGAAAATCAGTTAATCTATCCATAGTCTGAGCACTTACAGCATGCTCCATCAAGCAAGCATCCTTCTCAGCTATATCCGCATCTACCCCAAGCACCTCTATAAGGAACTGCCTGAGCTTCTTATGTCTTAGCCTTATCCTGTTAGCCAGTTGTCTTCCATTATCGGTAAGCTCTACAGGCCCATAGGTTTGCTGCGTTACCAATGACATATCCTTAAGCTTTTTAACTGTCTGGTTTACGCTTGCTTTGGCTATATCAAGCTTGTTGGCGATATCGGTAATCCTTACGATACCTTCTTCCTCTTCCAATTCAGCTATAGCCTCAAGGTAATCCTGCATGGATGCAGACAAAGTCATATCTTTTGACATTTAAATCTCCTGTTGCTATGTGAAAAGTATTATTAAAACTCACTCACTTTTCAAATATGTATAATATAATTGGTATTGATAATCATTCTCATTAATATTAGTCTTACCTAACATTTTACCGAATAACATACCTATTGTCAATAGAAACTTACTTTTTGTTGTTGTATTTTTTTATAACATTTTGAGCGATACTTTTTATTCGATCCCTTAAACACGAAGGCTCCAACACTTCTACCTTATCATCGAAACTCAATAAAAAACCATACAGCCAATCGTTTATTCCCATATTAAACTTCACCTTTATCCTGCCGTCTTTCATTATCTCATAGTTGTCGACTCCAAAAATGTCATCAACAGCATACCTCATGGACTTTTCAAACAGTAATACAATCTCTGACTGCCTACCCATATCAAAGTCTCCACTTAAATTAAGGTCTTCAATTGAATATTCCCTCATTGTAAACTTCTCATCAGTGATTTTAAAATCAGAGATTCTTTTTAGCTTAAACAGCCTGAAATCATTTCTTAAAAGGCAGAAGCCATAAAGATACCAGTTGGACTCTTTAAAAAGGATTACGCAAGGCTCAATTTTCCTGGTAGTAAGGCTTCCGTTTGTATAGTATTTAAAATCAATAATATTTTGCTGACGAATTGCCTTTTTGAGTTTATCTATCCTTAAGTACAGCCTGTCATTCTTATTCCATGAGGATAAATCTATGACAATCTCATTGCCTGCAGGCATATACTCTGATTTGTTTGCTACTACAGACAGCTTCTCAATTAGGAACTTTGTCTTCTGGTCCCTGTTGATGCTATGAAGCCCTCTTAATCCTGCGAGTATGGACAGAATTTCTTCACTTGAAAGAACACTCTTGTCCAACTTGAAGCCTTCAACAATTCCCAATCCTCCATTCGCTCCCTGAAAAGTCGTTATGGGTATGCCTGCATAGGATATAGCCTCAATATCCCTATATATCGTTCTAACAGACACTTCCATCTTTTCTGCAAGTTCCCGGGCTTTGACCTTCTCCTTGCCGGATAAATACATAATAATGGCAAGCATTCTCTCTAGTTTCATACCCTACACCTCATATCTTTTATATAAGCATAAAACCTATTGCTGACTCATATTATGGAAACACTTTGGCCTTGTCCTTCAAAAGCTGAAAATTTCCCTCGTTACCATGATTTTGCAAAGAATAGCTGCAGCAATATAATTCCCTGCCGTATTTAGTTGCATAATTTGCTGTATGCATTGTACCGTCCTTAATGCTTGTTTCTATAACATACACAGAGCCTGACAAAGCTGCCTGTAGCCTATCTCTTTGCACAAAAAAATATTTTTGCAACTGTACACCCGGCATATACTCACTTACAAGACACCCTTTGTCAGTAATTCTATCTGCTAACTCATCATTTATTGCAGGATATACTCTGTCAATGGGTGAAGGCAATACCGCAATAGTAAGACCATTTTTATAAACACAAGTTCTATGTGCTATTGTGTCTATCCCTAGGGCTAAACCGCTAACAATAACTTTTCCTTCCTCCACCAAAATTTCTGTAACTTCTTTAGCTTTTTCCTCTCCCTCAATACTTGGAGTTCTCGTCCCTACAACTGCTCCGCAACTTTCACTATATAATACATCCTTATTCCCCTTAACAAACAATAAGGCAGGCGGATCACTTATCTCTTGAAGAGAAAGGGGCAATTCATTATACCCTATAATGCTTATATCAAGAAAACTGCATCTTTCCAGTATATTTTGAGCTTTCATCCTTGCTTTAGCTGAGGGCAGACAGTCCGATTCACCCTTTATTGCTTCCAATACCTTTTTTCGCCCTACCCCTTCTGTACAAAGCAAGGCTAATATTTCAGTATTTTCTATAATGACCACTCCTCTTTCACACTTTCTTGCTATATTAATTATAAAATAGATTTCACTTATACAACAGGAAAATTATTATTCTTGTATTAATAATCATGGTGTTATATACTATTAATTGTTATTATTATACATATTTTATTTTTAATGGAAAGGGTGATTTTAATGTGGGAGAATTCTATCAATATTGAACAGGTTTGTGAGATTAGGTCACGGTCAATAGTGTACTTAGGAGTAGGTGCAATAAATAAAATCAATGATATAGCCCTAGATTTAAGAAGCAAGAACATAACTAAAATAATTGCCGTTACAGGTAAAAATGCATACAAATCCACAGGTGCATGGGATTATGTGGTCCGGGCATTAGAGCAAAACAAAATCAGCTATACCATATATGATGGCATAACCCCAAACCCGACAACCCATCAAGTAGATGAAGCAGCAAAGCAGGCAATTGAATTTGGTGCCCAGGCGGTAATATCAATTGGCGGCGGAAGCCCTATAGATGCTGCTAAAAGTGTTGCGATACTGATAAAGTATCCTCAAAACAATGCCCAGGAACTTTTTGAATATGTCTTTACTCCCAACTCAGCGGTTCCACTTATAGCGATTAATCTAACACATGGGACTGGCACAGAAATAGACAGGTTTGCAGTTGTATCCATCCCGGAAAAAGAATTTAAGCCTTATATAGCCTTTGATTTCATTTACCCTGTATATTCAATTGATGATCCTGAACTTATGACAAACCTACCTGATGATCAAACGGTTTTTGTTACAATTGACGCTTTAAATCATGTGATCGAAGCATGCACATCAAAGGCTGCAAGTCCCTACTCCATATTGCTCGCAAAGGAAACATCCAGACTGATTGCAAAATATCTTCCAATAGCCAAAGAAAGCCCTAAAGACTTAAAAGCCAGGTATTTCTTAACATATGCATCCATGATTGCAGGTATATCTTTTGATAACGGCCTTCTCCATTTTACTCATGCACTTGAGCATCCTTTAAGTGCAATTAAGCCTGATCTGGCACATGGTTTGGGCCTTGCACTTATAGTCCCTGCTGTTGTTAGCCAAATATACTCTGCAGCAGGTCAAACCCTGGCGGATGTGCTGTCGCCAATAATTCCTGACTTAAAAGGAACTGCAGATGAGGCAGACAAGGTGTTTGCCGAATTAAGGAACTGGATTTCTGCAATGGGAATTCCTCCTGGCTTAAAGAATGCAGGTTTTTCTGAAAACGATGTTGATCGTCTTACAAATCTTGCTTTTGATACCCCAGGCCTTGCAGCGTTGCTTTCATTAGCACCCGTAGAAGCCTCCAGATCGGTGGTCAGGGATATTTATATGAGATCTTTATAACGGGTTGACACATATAAAAATTTGGGTTTGTGTTCCCAGCTGTCAATAAACCTTAAACCAGATTTTAAGGCAGCTGGGCTCCACCTTCTTTCACAATCTGATTTTTGCAAAACTCTCTTGTCTCACTACTTAAATATCCGTTTTCATTTAAGGCAATGGAAAACATTTTAGCTGCCTGTTTTGGTCGGTTAAGCATTAAATAAGCTCTACCGACAGCTGCAATTCTTTCACACTCCTCATCTTCCCAGTTACGGCTATTTTGTGAACGGGTCTTTTTTATTATATACAATGCCTTAACGGGTGATATTTTTAAAAGCAGCTCAACCCACTCACAGATGCTCCAATAGCTGCCTTCCCTATAAGTACTTAATACATGATCAACAATTTTGGGTAACAACTTTTGAAGCATATCCCACTTTTCCATATCTAGTAGTACCTGTAAATAATTCAAAAATGAATCGGAAGATAAAACCTTAAGCTTTAAAACAAATGGATATATAACCTCAACAAGAGCCTTGCATTCCTTTATTTCAGGCAGGGAAACAAACAAGGGTATTGTCCTCTCATTTAATCCTATAGGCTCCACAGCTTTTAACATGTTTTCCAGCACTTCATCATTATTCCACTTAGATAAGCCTATTCTAAACTCAGATTGGTCTTGTGCAAAAGGAAACTCACCGACCAGGTCATAAGGGCCGTCATCATACCACCGAGGTGCTATTAGCTTACTTACTGTGCCTCTTTGCATTACTACAGTATTCATTTTAAATGCAATGTTATGCACAAATTCCTTTAATATATCCTTGAAGTTTATTTTCCCATAATTGCAGTAGGGATAAAATGTCAATATCCCTCCATCATCAGTTAAGACAATGAGTGCACGTGCCTTTACATGACCGCTTCTTGTTCTCCCATATATAACCTGCTTATTGATATCAATTATGTTGGAAAACACCGAGAAAAAATTAATATCTCCGGGAGACAGACATGTTTTGAAGTGCTTACCCATATTGAATATCTCTATAGGGTCTCTTTCAATAGAGAATACTATTTCTTCTCCGTCAGGAAGCACCCTGACCAATTTGTCATCACCATCAATCCATGGTGTCATATCTACGTTTATTGATTTCATCCTTTCGATAAATTGACTGTTGGCTTCTTCGTCTCTAAAGTCCCATGGCATTGAAGTTGCTCTTCTTTTGAGTATCCTAGTCACTATACCGCGGAAATTAACATCCAGTTCAACCGAAGATAAAATCGCCTCTTGGATATCTTTTCTTTGAAGCCAATCAGGAAATTCATCCAGGTTGAGATTTTGAGCAAGACATTTTTTAAAAAAAATATGATTATCTTCCTTAAACCTTTCCAACAAACCCATCATTCCTGCATGCCTGATCTTTTTCGAGAGGTTATTAAGCTTTCCTTCTCCCAGCTTAACCGGACCTTCAGTCAATCTTCGTTTCAATTTGTCGGTTCGCAGTTTTAAGTATCCTTCCCAGTCTTGACCATTATTTATTTTTAATTGAAGTTCCTCAATCTCACCCCGGAGCATCTCCGGATCGGGATAGTACTTTGCAAGAAGCCTGTTGGCAGTGTTTACAGCATTCTCATCCATACAAGCCAGACTTATCAGCTCCTCATGAAGTTCTTTCGGATACCTTCCGATCCAACCTATTTCTGGATCAAGGAGCGGAGGTAGAGAAGCAGCATTCTCTCCAAAAAACTCAACTATTCCAGCCTCCAATGCTATTGAACACAATGCCCTTATCTGCCCTCCTTCAATAGCATCAGAAACAAAATTTTTATGGTAGGAGTTGCTGCATTTCTTCAAAATGGGCCTTAAAACCCTTGCATGGTCGTAATACCTGTCAACATTAGCCAAAAGAGCCTTTGTTACAAAACCGAATCTGCTGTAATCTCCTCTTGTAATTTCTGCAGATAGCTTTAATATATCTTTTTCTATATAGGTATCTGAGATGCCATACTTCCTCAGCTCAAAAAAGCTATCTAGCACATGCTCTTCCTCCATAACAAGGCACAATAAAACAAACCTTCTATCCTCATTGCCTGTAAACTCACCAAATCTCTTATCCTGGTATAACTGACCTAACAAGCTGAATACAAGTGAAACGGATTTATGATCTTCTATCTCATCTAAAATTTCGTCATCAAATGTAAAAATATGAGGCATCACTTCTTCTGAAGCCCTCCATGAATCAAGCACCCTTCTCCATGGGCTTAAAGCCCTTTTGAAATCTTTTTGCATCCTGACAAATTTACAGAATTCATCTATTATATTTCCTACAATTTTCTGTTTAGATTCTTTATTTTGTTCCATCAGGTGATCCCAGTAAATCCAAAAAGCAAAACGAACAGAGACATTATCGTATTCTTTTGGCAATTCACTGAGTACTTTGTACATTTTCTTATATCTGTTGAATTTTTCATTTTGCGACCAATTCATTAGGAGATTGAATAAGAATTTTGAGTTTAAGACGGGTGGTGTATTCTTGCCCATTACCTTTATTTTTTCCCTAATGTTATTGAGTTTGGCTGTTAAAGGATTGTGTCTACCTAAATCACGAGGTATCCTTTTTGCAGAATTTATCGCTTTGTCAAGGGATTTCCACCACTCCTCCCACCTGTCCAGTAAGACTATATCACAGACCAGATCAAAAAGATCAATTGACCTTCTGGCAGTCTGGTTATCCTGCATTGAAAGCCAATCAATCCACTTCTTATAGTCATTTCCAAACCTTGCCTTGGGAATACCGGGCACAGGATCGGTTCTTTTTTTACCAAGAGACGAATCAACCAGATTTGAATATTTATACCCCTGATCCATTATTATATTACTAATTCTAGGGTCAGTAAGCCATGTAAAGATTATTTCGGTTCTTTTCTCTCCAATACCTATTGAAAGTCGCCGTAGCTTTACAATAAGCTTCATTCCCTCTATGTGTCCAAAGTTTTTGTAAATTCTATCAATATATCTACTATAACTATTCGTCCAAATCAAAGCATCCCTCAATGTCTCAGGGTTTAAGAAGGTCAACCAGGATATGCAGTCTATCACCTTAACAAGAGACGGATTTTCTCTTATTATTTTATTGTATAATTTCTTCTCAAAATCCCCATATAGTGGGTTATTACGGTTAAGGGATTGAGGCAGTGCTTCTTTATTATGTATAGAAAGCTTTAGTATCTCAAGCAAACTTTTATACCTGTCACTCCACTTTTCTACATCTCCTACGATTTTAGGCAATGCTTTTGGAAAGTCCCTAACAAGTTTATTTATTGTAAATGTGGCCTTATGGATATCTTCTCTTGTTATAACAATCTCAAGAACCTCTTTGCCTTGAGGCTGGGAAATCCACTTTCCGTTTAGATTCGGGTAACCGATAAACAAATCAAGATCTCTTTTTATATACATCTTTGCCCTGCTTATACCCTCAACTGATTTTTTGGGTTTAAGTGGTCTCATATTAAGGTTAAGCCTCCTCCATATCAGTTTGCAGAAACTGCTTATTATATTATTAAGTATATAAAATAGACCAGGTAAGATAAAGACAAAAAGTTTGCAACTTTAAAATATCTCAAGCCCCGTGCTCCTGATCATTTCCAAATCATCGGCGATTTTGTTTCCTGTAGTTGTTAGGTAGTTTCCAACCATCATGGCATTAATGCCAGACTTAAAGCCTTGATCCTGATATTTGCCCAACGATATGCGACCTCCCGCATACCTGATGTCGGCATAAGGAATTATAAGTCTAAAAAAGGATATAGTCCTAAGTATCTCTACAGACTGAAGCCCTTCTGAGTTTTCTAGTGGAGTCCCCTTAACCGGATTTAGTATGTTTAACGGTATTGACTTTATTCCCAGTTCCCTTATTTCAAAGGCCATTTTTATTCGCTGCTTCAAGCTTTCACCCATACCGATAATACCTCCGCAGCAAACCTCCAAGCCTGCCTCCATAGCATTTTTTACCGTGACTATCCTGTCGTCATATGTATGGGTGTCACATATTACACTGTAATATTCCCTGCATGTCTCGATGTTGTGGTGGTACATTGAAAGCCCTGCCTGTTTGAGCAGTATTGCCTGCTTATATGTTATGCTTCCTAATGAAGCACACAGCTTAAGCCCTGTCTCTTTCTTTAATATCTTCAACATTTGGAGTATCTTTTGAAAATCCTTTTCTTCCAAGCTGCCTCCGCTTGTCACGATAGAAAAACGACTAACACCTTCTTTTTCGTTTTCCTTCGCCATTTCCAGGACATCTTCAATGCCTATCAAAGGATAGCCTTGGATATCGGTATTATAATGTGCTGACTGTGCACAGTATTTGCAATTCTCCGAGCAGCTTCCTGATTTAGCATTTATAATGGAGCATAAATCAACCTTATATCCCTTGTGTTCCTTGCAAATCCTATCTGCCAGAGAAAACAACTCGTCGTCGGGAACCTCTGACTCAATTAAATTTACTGCCTCCTCATTAGTGATTGTATAGCCTCTTTTTAGTTTATTTTCAATGCTGAATAATAGAGAATTCATATTTAGATTCATCCTCCAGTTTTTTGATTCGGGATCATATTACCTATAATATCCATATAAAATTTTATTGTCAACCGTTTTTATGCTTTTAGTTGACAATTAAGTTGTAAAAACTTATATCTATATTTAGTACTTATAATCTATAGTAATCTGTATATTTACCCCTTTAAAACATCATCAAGTATTTCCATAAACCTGTCATTGCTGTTCCTATCCTTGATTGCAACCCTTATAAACTTGTCATTTAGGAACCTGAAATTGGAAGCATCCCTAATAAGCACACCTTTTGACGCTAGGGCTTCTTTTAATGTGTGAGAATTGAAGCTAATGCCTTTTATCCTCATCAATACAAAATTAGTATGAGGTTTAAACACATGAAACTTATCCACTTTACACAATTCATTATAAAACTGCTCAATCTCCTCAGAAATCCACGTAGCTGTCCGATCAAAATAGCCTGTTTCATTTTTAAGAAGCATTCCCGATATAGATGCAAAGCAGTTTACAGACCATGGGATTTTCCTATCCCAAAGCCTTTTAATAAGCTCTTTATTTCCAAGTCCATATCCAACCCTCAAGCCCGGAATTGCGAAAAGCTTTGTGAAAGCCCTTATTATAATAAGATTGCTCCACTCATTAAGGTGCTTTACCATTGAGTTTGTATTTCCTCCTACAGTAAGCTCTATAAAGGTTTCGTCTATTATGACCGTTATTTCTTTTCGATATGCAAATTCAATCAGCTTAATAAGATCATCCGGATTTGTAAGTGATGAAGTAGGATTATTGGGATTACACAAAATTATGCAGTCGGTATCATCATCGATATGGTTTATCAGCTCGTTTACCTCAAGCCTGAAGCCTGCACTTTCCTTTATCTCATGATGCCTAGCTTCTGCACCCACTTTTTTGGCGGCTCTTTCATATTCCATAAAGGTGGGTGAAGGTATAATTACCTTCTTGGGTTTTAATTCCTCGAGCAATAGAAATATAATTTCTGCTGCACCATTTCCAATTATAATTTCATCTGGATTTATATTAAGATACTCTGAAATGTGCCGCCTCAATAAATGGCACTCGGGGTCAGGATAATTTGAAAGTAATTCTATGCTTCTTAAAATGGTTTCCTTAAGCTCTTCCGGCACTCCTAAAGGATTTATATTGGCACTATAGTCTAGAAAAGCTTCTTCTGAAATTCCATATTGTTTGGAAGCCTTGTATATATTACCGCCATGTAAATCAGCTGTTTGATTTATCAATTTTTCTGACATTTTTACCACCTTTTTAAAGGATAATTAAATACGTTAAAATACCTAGTGCCAGCGTTAAAAACGATGCACAATACATCAGCCTTACCGTCCTTCTTATGTCAACAGCCTCAAGCTCCTTGCCCATGTCCCCAATGGTAGGCTTCTCAACAACATTACCAAAATAAACATTGTTTCCTCCAAGCATTACACCCAGTGCACCTGCAACAGCGGATTCAGGGTACGCACAGTTGGGGCTTTTATGGTTTCTTCTGTCCCTGAGCATGATTTTAAAGCTTTGTGTTCCGTTCATGCCGCAAAGCATAGCAGAAATCGGCAGCAAAAGCCCTGAGAGCCTTGCAGGTATATAGTTGGCTACATCGTCGGCCTTAGCTGAAAACCTGCCGAAATCAATATATTTTTCATTCATATATCCCACCATAGAGTCAAGGGTGCTTACAGCTTTAAAAGCATACACAAGTGGTGCACCCAGCCCGAATATTGAGCCCAGCACAGCATAAAACAAAGGAGAAATAACCCCGTCAACAGTATTTTCTGCAGTCGTTTCAACCACTCCCCGAATAATCTCCTTTTGGCTTAAGCCCTGTATATCTCTTCCTACAAGCATTGCAAGACTTTTTCTTGCACCCTCAGTATCGTTTTCTGCAAGCTTCCCATATACCTTGTAGGCCTCAACAGCCAGACACCTTGTAGCAATAGATGAGTATATAAAATATATATTAACGATATGAAAAAGGATTGGGCTAATGAGCATTGATATCTTTAGAATTATAAAGACTGTCAAAAACGTTACGCCAACAACTACTAATGCAAGAACCAATCCTGCCCGCCTTTTTGATTTCCGGAGCATCTCTTCATTTTGTAGTATACTTGCTTCTCCCCTTAGAGAACCTTTGTTTATACGACTTCTTAAGACTTTCTCTGTTTTACTTATAAGCCACCCTATAAATCTTACAGGATGAGGCATCCAGTGAGGATCACCGAAAAATATATCAAGAATAAAAGCTGCAATTACGTCCAAAAGCAGCCAAACCGCCATTCCAATCTCCCCTTTATCATACCAAGCCTGCTATTTCATATATCTTTTTCATGTCAAGGCTGGATCTTAAGATATCAGCAAGCTTATCATACTGTTTTTCTTTGTATGCATTAAAATCCATGCTTTTATCGTAGCCAACAAGACCTAAGCCCTTTCTCTTTCTAATATTGTTTATAAAGCCAACAGTAAATTCCATGTTGTCAAAAATACCGTGTATATATGTACCAAAGACATTGCCTTCCTTATTCATTACTCCCCCCACAGACTTTGTACCGCTTATCAGGGATTTATCTATCTCAATGAAAGGCACACAGCCTTCCTCATATTCCGTGGCTCCCATATGAATTTCATAGCCGTTAATCCTGGTGCCGCAAAGATCATGAAGAAGATTTTCATCACATGAGATAACTCCCTCAACCTGAGTGGTTACCTTCTTTTGCCCAAATGAAGTCATTGAATTAAGAAGAAACATCCCTTCAATACTTAAAAGCTCCGACTCTATTCTGTGCGGGTCTTCAATTTTTTTACCCAGCATTTGATAGCCGCCACATATTCCAAATATGACAACGCCTTCCTGGTGCAGCTTTTTTATTATATCTTCAATTCCTGATTTTTTAAGATACATCATGTCCCCAATAGTGTTTTTTGTACCTGGAAGTATAACAAGATCAGGCATACCGACTTCGTGAAGAGCCTCAGCATACCTTACCTTTACCCCCTCAAGGTTTTCCAATGCATTGAAGTCGGTAAAGTTGGACATATGGGGAACTTTGACAACTACAATATCAATTTCACCCGTTTCTTTTGCATTTTGCTTCTGAAACCTTTCAGCCAGGCTGTCCTCATCTTCTATATCAATCCTTGTATAAGGTACAACTCCCAATACAGGAATCTTTATTATGTCATAAAGCATGTCCAGTCCTGGCTTCAATATATCCAGGTCACCTCTGAATTTATTTATAATAACCCCCTTTACCCTGGCTCTTTCTTCCTCTGTCAAAAGCATCATGGTTCCTGCCAGCGACGCAAAAACTCCGCCCTTATCTATATCCCCTACAAGTATAACAGGTGAATCTGCCATTTGGGCCATCCCCATATTAACTATATCGTTTTCTCTCAAGTTAATTTCTGCCGGACTGCCTGCACCCTCAATAACAACTATATCATTTTCCATCATAAGCTTTCTAAAGGTGTCTCTTATCATTTGGACAAGCTTTGGTTTAAATTCATGATATTCTGCGGCAGACATGTTCTTATGTACTTCCCCATTCAAAATAACCTGAGCCTTCCTGTCTGAAGTAGGCTTTAAAAGTACAGGGTTCATTTGTACCGAAGGCTCTTTTCCGGCAGCCTCGGCCTGAACTACCTGTGCCCTGCCCATTTCCTTTCCTTCCTTTGTTATATATGAGTTTAGTGCCATATTCTGAGATTTAAATGGTGCAGCTTCATAGCCATCCTGCTTGAATATTCTCAGCAGTCCGGCAGTTATTATGCTTTTACCCACTGATGATGCAGTCCCCTGTACCATTAAACATTTTGCCTTCATCCCCGTTCCCCTTTTCTAAAAGCTTTGTATTCCAAACATCTCAGCTTTCTATACCTATTCTGGCACCTATTCCTTTATCCAAAGGGTGTTTTATGGGATTTATTTCTGACACATAATCGGAAAGGGCCACCAATTCTTCGGGTGCAGCCCGTCCTGTCATAACAAGTTCCAACCCCTCAGGCTTATTTTTTACAAATTCAATTACCTTTTGAATGGGTATAAAACCACCCTTTATTGCCCCCAGTATTTCGTCAAGAATAAGCATATCCCAGGCCCCGTTTTTAGTGTCTGTTATTGCCAAGTCAAATAGTTTATTTAAGCCTTCACCAGTTTCTTTTATTTCAGCTTCATTCATATTCCATGTGAATTTATCCACCATTTCAAACCTTTTTACAGTAAATCCAGGCTCCAGGTTTTTTAAAACATTCAGCTCCCCAGATTCGGCGGATTTTAGAAATTGGGCCATATAGACCTTAAATCCCCGTCCATACGCCCTGATTCCAAGCCCTATTGCAGAAGTCGTCTTGCCTTTTCCGTTTCCTGTGTATATATGTACCAAACCCTTTTCCATCAAAATCACCTTCTTTATTTAATTTAGCCTAGCCTTATGTATTATATTTTTCACCACAGCAAATCCTCTCCAAGGTGGCTATAGTCGCTTTCTATTGTAACTATAAATTTATCGTCCTCATAATCTATAACAGTAATTGAAGCATTGCCTATCCATTTGATTTCAGGGGTATTTTCCAGCTTCACACCATGAAAATAGCTCATAAGTACACGGATAGCCATGCCATGTGTAACAATACAAATATTCTTTCCCCTATTATTTAACATTATAAATCCTAACTCATTCACAAGACGAGTCAAAAATTCCATCATGGACTCACCGTTTGGCATTCGGTGCATATGAGGCTTGCCGGACCATATTTCAAATTCTTCAGGCCACCGGGTCTGAAGCTCTTTCCATGATAAACCGTCCCAGTCCCCTCCGTTTATTTCTTTAAGTCCTTCCCTTTTTATTACAGGCAGGTTTGACTCGTAAGATATGTACTGTGCTGTATCAACAGCCCTTTTTAAAGGACTTGAGTAGAGCACATCCAATTTAAAATCCTTGAGCCTTGTAGCTGCACACTGAGCTTGCAGATGCCCTTTCTTTGTAATATCTCCATCCGTCCATCCATGAAACTCTTCTCTTACATTCCCTTCTGCCTGTGCGTGCCTCACCAGTATCAGCCTTGTTCTCATTTGATCACCTTAAATTCCAATGTTTTTGCTATTTGCCCTATCTTTAATTTGTCTTATCCTTAAGTTGTCTGACAACAAAACCTTTTTGTTGCCCTACAATTTGGAAAATGCATAATCTACTGCACTTATTGTTTTTTCAATATCTTCCTTGCCATGTGCACTTGAGACAAAAATTGCTTCAAACTGTGATGGTGCCATATAAATGCCTGATTGGAGCATATTACGGAAGTATTTTCGAAAGTGCTCTACATCACATTTCATTGCAGTTTTTAAATCTGTCACATCCTCCCCTGTAAAAAATCCACTTAAAAGGGAACCCATTCTATTTACCTTAAGAGGAATGCCGTATTGCTTCGAGGAATCTAATAATGCTTTTTCAAGCTCTACGGCTTTCTCTTCAATACTTTTATAGATATGGGGGTTGTCCCTTAGAATTTCAAGGGTCTTTATTCCTGCTGCCATGGCAATGGGATTACCCGATAGCGTACCTGCCTGATAAACCGGTCCAATTGGAGAAATCACGCTCATTATTTCTTTTCTGCCTCCATAAGCCCCAACAGGCATACCCCCTCCTATTATTTTACCAAAAACAGTCATATCTGGCTCTATTTCAAAATAGCCTTGTGCTCCTTTAAACGAGACCCTGAAGCCTGTTATAACTTCGTCAAAAATAAGTATTACTCCATGCTTTAATGTGAGCTCCCTGACAAGTGCCAGAAAACCCTCCTTAGGCTGCACAACTCCCATATTACCTGCAACAGGCTCTACAATGACTGCTGCAAGGTCATTAGCGTACCTCTTGAATATATTTTCCAATTCATCACAGTCATTATACGGGGCTACTATTGTGTTTTTGACGTAGTCTGCTGGAACTCCCGCACTGTCAGGCACACCTGTTGTAAGCAGCCCTGAGCCGGCCTTTGCCAACAAACCGTCCGAATGCCCATGGTAGCACCCTTCAAACTTTAGAACTTTATCCCTGCCGGTAAAGCCCCTTGCAACCCTCACTGCACTCATAACCGCCTCGGTACCTGAGCTTACCATACGCACCATCTCTACCGAAGGTACTGCATCTATAATAATCTCCGCAAGCATCAATTCCTTCTCCGTTGGAGCACCATAACTTGTTCCATCCTCACAGGCCCTTTTTATCTCGCTAACAACCTCTGGGTGTGCATGACCAAGAATCATTGGCCCCCATGATCCTACATAATCTATATACTCATTTCCGTCTACATCAATAATCTTAGAGCCTTGGGCACTTTTTATAAATGGAGGAGTCATACCCACAGACTTGTAGGCCCTAACCGGGCTATTTACCCCTCCCGGTATGATATTCCTTGATTTTTCAAAAAGCAACTGCGACTTTTCGGTGTTCATCTCTATTCCTCCTTTATCCGGGCTGGCTGTTCACCCCGGCTTGCATCCAGGCTGCAGCCTGTTTAGCAAAATATGTTATTATTATCTGTGCCCCTGCCCTCTTTATTGAGGTAAGCACCTCAATAATAGCACATTTCTCATCAATCCAACCTTTTTCCGAAGCTGCTTTTATCATTGAATATTCACCGCTGACATTATAGGCCGCAACAGGTATATTAAATCCTGTACTGACCTTGCTTATTACATCCAGGTATGAAAGTGCAGGCTTTACCATGATAATATCAGCACCTTCCGAAATGTCATTTTCTACTTCTCTAAGGGCTTCTCCGATGTTTGCATAATCCATTTGATAGCTTTTCCTGTCACCGAAGGAAGGCTTTGACAATGCAGCTTCCCTGAAAGGACCATAAAATGATGATGCATACTTCGCACTATAGGACATAATGGTTTTGTTGGTAAAACCGTTTTTATCAAGTATTTTTCTTACTGCACCTACCCTCCCGTCCATCATGTCGGAAGGAGCAATAATATCAGCACCTGCCTCTGCGTAGCTTAATGCAGCTTTTGCAATGAGCTCCACAGAGCAGTCGTTTAAAACATCACCATTACAAACCAGTCCGCAGTGACCATGGCTGGTATACTCACACAAACATACATCTGCACCGAAAAGGATATCTGGGAATTCCTTTTTAGCTTGCCTCAACGCCCTTTGAATAATACCGTCGGGATTATATGCCTCAGATCCTTTTTCATCTTTAGTTTCGGGCACCCCAAATAAGAGCACACCAGGTATCTTTAGATCCCTTATCTCCTCTAGTTCCTTTAAAAGAAGGTCCATAGAAAAATGATACACACCCGGCATGGACGGTATTTCCCGTTTTATGCCCTTGCCTTCTACTATAAACAAAGGATAAATAAAATCATCCACTGAAATAGATGTTTCCCGTACAAGTCTTCTCATATTTTCATTTATACGTAATCGTCTTGGCCTTTTAATTAAATCCATGTTTATTCCTCCGATAGTTCCACCAGTTTAACTATTAAGCCGTCTATGGTATATTTATCTGCAACGGCTGACACATTAAGGCCTGATTCCTTCGCAGTCTCCGAAGTTACAGGGCCTATACACACAGTTTTTATAGTTGATAAAAGGCCTAGGTTCTCGTTACCAAGTAATTTGACAAAATTTCTCACTGTTGATGAGCTTGTAAAAGTTATAAAATCAACCCTGCTTTGTACAAGAAGCTCATGAACCGCATCCTTCATGGATGCTTCCGTCACAGTCCTGTATACAGTAAGCTCCTCAAAATCTATATTATTCTCTTTCAGTCCTTCTGAAAGCTCCTTGTTTGCAATGTCCGTCCGTGGCAAAAGTACCTTTTCACCTTTGTTAATCAATCCAACAAGACCTTTTAGCAGCTCCTTTGTTGTATAATCTGCCGGTATAAAATCCGCAATTAATCCCATAGCTGAAAGCTCTATTGCTGTAGCCTCACCAACTGCACCAATCCGTATTTCCCATAGGCTCCTTATATCAATTTTGAGAGCTCTCATCCTTTTGAAAAAAGCCCGGACTCCATTTACACTTGTAAATACAATCCACTTGTACCATTTCAAATTTCCGAGCACCCTGTCGAAGTGTTCATAATCAAGAGGCTCTTCTATCCTTATTGTAGGAAATTCTACAGCCTCTCCGCCAAGTTTTCTTATTTCCTCTACAAGGCTGCTGGCTTGCTCCCTCGCCCTTGTTACAATAACCCTTTTACCTGCAAGCTTACCCTTTGGAAACCAGTTGAGCCTTTCCCTTAAGTTCACCACATTTCCTATTACTGTTACAGCAGGTGATTTTACACTTGACTTTTTAACTTTTTCAGAAATGTCTTGGAGGGTTCCGATTATCACCCTTTGCTCTATTGTTGAACCCCTCTCAATCACTGCCGCAGGTGTAATACCGGCTTTGCCAAACTTTATGAGGTTAGAGCAAATCTCATTAAGGTTTTTCATTCCCATAAGAAATACCAATGTACCCTCAAGCTTTGCGATGACTTCATAATCAATAAAGCTTACATCCCTCCCAGGCTTCTCATGACCTGTTATAATATGCAGCGAAGAGCAATAATCCCTGTGGGTCACAGGAATCCCTGCATAGGCTGCTGCTGCAACAGCTGAAGTTATTCCCGGTACTACTTCAAATTCTATGCTGTTTTTTTGAAGAACCTCCGCCTCTTCTCCGCCTCTTCCGAATACAAAGGGGTCTCCACCCTTCACCCTTGCTACTACCTTACCTTCCATAGCTTTGTCCAAAAGTATCTTATTTATGATATCCTGGGGTACGGAGTGGTGATTGGGCATTTTACCCACATTTATAAATTCCGCATCCTTTTTAGCAAGACTTAAGATTGAAGCATTTACAAGTCTATCATAAACTATAACATCAGCTTTGCTGATGCAGTCAGCGGCTTTTATAGTCAATAGTCCATAATCTCCGGGACCTGCACCCAAAATATAAACCATTCCCTTACAATTCATTATATTTGCTCCCCTAAAATCCCTTGGGATTTTGCAGCCTTTCCGCAAGCTTTGTACCCAATTCCTCAAAATCTTCTTTCCTGCCTTCAATCACAGCTTTCCTTACCCAGGTCTTATCATTTTCAGCCAGCATCCCGTATATTTTAATCCCACCATCAGACATGCAGGCATAAGCTCCTAAAGGTGTACTGCAGCTTCCATTAAGTCTTTTTAGAAAAGCCCTTTCGGCATTAACACAAATCTCACTGTCTATATGGTTTATAGCTCTAATAAGTTCTAAAAGCTCATCGTCCTTTCTAACTTCTATTCCCAAAGCCCCTTGACCAACAGCCGGAACCATTTCTTCAAAGCTGAAGGAATAGGATGCTATACCTTCCAATCCTAACCTCTTTAGGCCTGCCATTGCCAGGACAATTGCATCAAATTGGTGCTCCTTAAGCTTGCTTATCCTTGTAGGCACGTTACCCCTTATTGGTTTTATCTTAAGATCAGGCCGAAGCCCTAGGATCTGGACCTCTCTTCTAATGCTACCTGTTCCCACAACGGAGCCCTTATCCAGGCGGCTTAAGTCCGTACCCTCTAAAGAAACAAGTGCATCCCTGGGATCTTCCCTTTTGGGTATTGCACCAATTACAAGTTTCTCCGGAAGCTCAGCCGGCATATCCTTCATGCTGTGAACAGCAATATCTATGTCATTATCTAGAAGTGCCTTTTCCAGTTCGTTTATAAAAAGTCCTTTGCCGCCAATCTTATCAAGGCTTCTATCCAGTATCACATCACCTTTTGTTATTATTCCCACTAACTCAAACTCAAGCTGGGGAAATTTTTCCTTTATTCTGTCAATAACCCAATTTGTTTGAGCAATTGCCAATTCACTTTTTCGGGTCCCAACCCTAACAATTTTTCTCATTTATTTATACCCCTCACGCCCATTTCAGCTCTCCTTCATTACTTCCTTAAGACACCTGAAATAAGCCTGCATATCCTCTTTGCTGCTGTTGTCCCTGACGCTGTAAAGAAGTTTATTCAATATTTCGCTTACAGTGCTTTTAATTACACCTTTTACCAATTGACGCTCTTCATCATTTACAATTGTAAGTCTGCTAATCAGATACTCAGTTTTTTCATTGAGTACCTCATCGGCAAACCTTTGGACTTCCCTAACAACCGGCAACGCTTCTCTGAAATAGTACCAGTGCTCAAATTCATTAACATATTGGTTTATTATTTCCTCAGCTTTGGATACTTCTGATAGCTTATAGTACAAGTTTTTGTTAACCTCTATCATCAAATGGTCAATATTGAAACAACTTATGGACGGTAACTCCTCAATAGCAAGATCAATGTCCCTTGGAACTGCAAGATCTATAAATATCCTTTTCTTATAAGTTTCAAGAGCACTTTCCAGAAGCTCCTTGGTAATTGTATAATGTGGACTTGCTGTTGAACTTATTACTATTTCACAGTTCTCAATTATCGAATACCTCATTGAGTAATCAATCACCGTAACATTTTCGTATAATTTCGAAATGTCTTGTACTTTACCACATGACCTGCTTGTAATATATATTTTACCAACACCTTTGGAAATAAGGTTTTTAAGAGTAATACCTCCTATTTTCCCAGCACCTATTATAAGTGCACTCATTTTATCAAGGTTATAACCAAATTCCCTCTCTATTAGCCTCACAGCATGTGTTCCTACCGAGACAGAGGTTTTGGAGATCTCGGTAAATGTCTTGACCTTCTTTGCAGCGGTTATCCCTTCCCGAAATAGTGTATTAAGCATTCCAGAAGACGAGCCTACTTCTAGTGAAAGATCATATGCATCCTTAACCTGACGAAGTATTTGGTCCTCTCCAAGCACCATGGAATCCAGCCCGCTGGCAACCTTAAAAAGATGTCTTACAGCTTTTATACTGCTGTAGACATAAATGTATTTCTTAAGGTTATATATATTCAGGCCTTTTAAGCTGCATAGTTTTTTTTCCAGTATACTGCTGTCATAATGCGGATATTGATGGAATACGTAAACCTCTGTCCTATTGCAGGTTGAGAGAATAATACATTCCATTATACCATCCATACTTACAATTTCTCTTAAAGCATTTTTCTGCTCGTCTATGGAAAAATTGAGTTTTTCTCTGATTTCAACTGGTGTTTTTCTATAATTTACTCCAACAACAAGTAAGTTCATACATTTATCTCCGTGTCCTCATATATAGATATCAAAAAACCTCCCAACTACACTATTTAATATGGTTAAGGGGTTTTTGGGTCTGTATTCACTTTTCTATAGTTTAAATCATTTTCTCAATTCTTACAATTGAAATATAATTTATTTTACAAAATTTTATATTTTTAATATAATATCAAGAATAACCAAATTAATAGAGCTATTGATCACTTTTAATAGATATTATTTATCAAGGAGGTTTAAATGCCATCATTCCCCTTATTTGTTGATTTAAAAGGCAAAAAGTGTATTGTAGTTGGAGGCGGGAAGGTTGCTTCCAGAAAAATTGAGATGTTAGATCGTTTTAACGGCGACATAGTTGTCATAAGCCCAGAAATCACCTATTCAATCAACACCCTGAAGGAATCAGGTAAACTTACCCATATTAGTCGCTTCTATAAACCATCGGATATTAAGGATGCTTTTATGATTATTGCCGCCACATCCGATGAATCGGTTAATGAATTGATTTATAACGATGCGGTAAACCATGGAGTGCTTGTAAATGTAGTGGATGACCCCAAAAGATGTACATTCTTCTTTCCTTCATTAGTTAAAAGAGGAGATCTTGTAATAGGTATTTCAACATCGGGAGGCTATCCGGCACTTTCGAAACATATTCGAAAAAAACTAGATAATATCATTGATGATAATATAAATGAAGAAGTCATATCATACCTAAAGGAGTTTAGGAAAAAGGTAATCCTTGAAATTCAAAATGCTGAGTTAAAAGCTTCTATATTGAACAATATTATAGAAGAAACCATTTTTACAGACTCCAGGCCAGATATAGAAAGCCTAAAAGCAAAAATGGATGCCATTTACAAGAAATATACGGAGGAATAAAATCACCAAGTGATTTTGCAACCTTGATCGTTGTCGTTAGAAATTGTGGTGTGCATACACCATAATTTCCTAGACATTTAAAAAACGAGGGCTCAATCGTACCCTCGCATATGTACAGTCTCTATCAAACCATTAATGCTATTTTATTTTTTCATAAGCTATATCGGCAAACTCCGTTGTTACAATTTTTTCATAGGGTGCTTCCTTTTGCAGTTCTCCTGCCCATTTCATAACCTTTTGCAATAATCCAAGGGAATCCTTGTTCATTGCAGGCACCTGGCACCATGAGTCGGTTTCCTTATACCTTTTTGCTACTTGTGTAAGTGTTTCCAAGTCGGAATCGGGGAATGATGACTTAATAGCGTTTGCTATTTCTTCAGGGGTATGGCTTTGAACCCATTTTTGGCCTTTATATATGGCATTGGTAAACTTCTGCATTACCTCTTTGTTTTTCTCTATATAGCTTTTCTTTGCGTAGTAAGCAGTATACGGTATTTCTCCGCTATCCTTGCCTATAGATGCCAGTATATAGCCTTTTCCCTCTTTTTCTACACTGGAAGCCACAGGCTCAAACAGCGTTACATAATCCCCCTGACCTCCCGTAAAAGCACCTGCCATAAGTGCAAACTGCACGCTTGTGTCGATTTTAACATCCTGTCCCGGTATTACACCGTTTTGCTTCAAAACATACTCAAGAGTCATTTCAGGGACTCCGCCTTTTCGCCCCCCTATTATAGTTTTTCCTTTTACATAACTCCATTTAAAGTCAGGCTCGGGCTTTCTTCCTACAAGGAAGGAGCCGTCACGCTTGGTAAGCTGTGCGAAAACAATTGCATGGTCTTCCTTACCTTCATTATATACATATATGGCTGCCTCCGGCCCAGAAAAACCGATATCAACCTGACCTGATAAAACAGATGTCATTACCTTATCCGCTCCCTGACCGTTGCTTAACTCAATCTCAAGGCCTTCTTCCTTAAAAAAACCTTGATTTAATGCAACATACTGCGGAGCATAGAATACAGACCGGGTAACTTCACTTAAGCGAACTTTCTGGTAGTCACTCTTGCCGCAGGCACTGAAAAATACCAGTATAACACTCATCAGCAGTGCATAAGCATAAATTTTTCGCATAATAAACACCTCCCCCGACATAATAGTATGCTCTCGGAAACTCCGAGGGCTTTATTTATCTGACTTTTGAGAGTTGAATTTTCTTTTTCACCCCCACAGATCAGTTAAAATTTTATTAAAATTTCCAGCTATAATTTCCACAATTATACTAATGTGGTATTGTACC
>NZ_DATCTU010000123.1 GCF_036567765.1 Pseudobacteroides sp. | reverse complement strand
AGCCAATTATTTGTATAAATATTTTTCGACACAATAACCCTAAAAGGCAAGAACAAATTTTCCTTAAATTCAATCAAATCTCTCTGTGCCGCTACGTTCTTCTTATTGAAAAACTCACTAAAAAAATAATGAGGAAGCCCGTATTTTTTAAAACTCCACAGGATTCCCACTTGAAATATACTTGTGAATATTAAGATCACTAATACAAAAAATTTTAATCTTTCCCATTTAGCCAGGTTCATAAAAACCCCAAATTTCATTTTAATTTATTTGAATATACCTTTAAAAAAGTCAGTAATCTTTATTATGCCGTTTTTAATTTTTTCGGTCAAATCCTCTTTCATGACATTGAGTGTATAATCGCTTATCTGCAAGTTTTCACCTATTAAAGGTTTTTGGACTTTTCCAGGACTTTTCTTATATGCAACAATCCTTATCTTGTTAATGCCATCCTGAGGAAATTCTATTTCCTTGATAAGAATGCCATATTTCCCAAGATCCCAGCTAGTATTACCTTCAACGTCCGGAAAATCTATGTAACTTTTTGTTTCCTTGTCATATATCAGTAACTTAACAACTATATCTTCCGGTTCTTTTTCCTCCGAAACGCCGCATATAACATAGGACCTTTTACATTTCGATTCGTCTTTTTCCGGCCTTGTGATGGTAACTAAAAACTGTTTGGCCGTTGGCTTGGTATCCATACTGTAAATAAAGTCATTATCAAGTATATTCGCACCATTCTTCTGGTAGGAAAATGAAACAGTGGATAGCATTAATGCCGAGACAATAAAAATTGTCAGAAAACTACAAAATTTCTTTAACATTGTACAACACCTCAAAATGATTAAACCTTAAATCAGATTATTTTTTTATGCATTCTCTATATATGACTCTATATTAATTATACTACAATTTATGTTACAAATCTATTACATTGTATTTAAAATTAAATTACATTCGGTAATATACAAAACTACGTCATATTTCGCAAGACAACCTCAAGTTTACGGTCAGTACAGTACCCACACCAATCTCACTCGAAACTAATATTGTGCCGCCATGAGCCTCCACAATCTCCTTTGCAATGGCTAGGCCAAGGCCTGTACCGCCCATCTCCCTTGAGCGGGCTTTGTCCACCCTGTAAAATCTTTCGAAGACCCTTTTAATATCCTCCTGAGATATGCCGATTCCCGTATCAGCAACCCTGATAAATGCCATGTTCTCATTAACACCTACACTTACTGTTATGATGCCTCTAATATGGGTATATTTGATAGCGTTGCTTATTATATTTATCACAACCTGCTCTATACGATCCCTGTCTGCATACACTTCTCCAGGGTCTTCCTCAACAAAAAACTCAAGTGACTGTTCCTTGATTTTTGCATCAATGGACATTTTATTCACACAATTCTTTACAATTTCCGTCAACTGTATATTTTTCTTATTCCAGTGCATTTTTTTATTGTCCAGACTGGACAACTGCAATAGATCCTTAACGAGCCTTGTCATTCTGTCTGCCTCTGAGTTTATTACTCCCAGGAATTTTTCTGCTATTTCACCATTCCTGTACTCACCATCCAAAAGGGTCTCGGCATAGCTTTTTATAGATGTAAGCGGAGTCCTGAGCTCATGTGAAACGTTGGCAACAAACTCTTTTCTCATATCATCAAGCCTTTGCTGCTCTGTAATATCTTGAAGCACAATAATTATACCCTCAGCATTGTTTTCCTCATCGGTAAATAATGCAAAGTATATTTTTATTATTTTGTGCATGGTCCTTATATTTGCTTCTCTAGAGGCAGATGACTCAGACTCTAAAAGATCCTCTATGCTTATATCCAAAGAATAGCTTTTTGCAAACTCGTAAAAAGTAAAGCTTGCATCCCTTAGCCCCAGCATTCTTAAAGATGCCGGGTTGGAATGTATAACCTCACCCGACATATTAAAGGCTATTACTCCGTCCGCCATGTATTTTAAAATAGTTTCTATTTTGCTTTTTTCACTGGAAATACCGATAATCTTCTGCTTCAGCTCTTTAGCCATAAAGTTAAATGTCTTTGTCAACTTTCCAATCTCATCCTCGGATTTTACATCAACCAATTGGTCGAAATCGCCCCCAGCAACCTTTTGTGCCTTATGCATTACGTTTATAATTGGAATGGTGATGGTTTTTGAGAGAGCATACCCGATTAGCAACGATAGAATTATTGCAATTATTGAGCTCTTAAGTAAATCAATATTGAGATTATCTATAGTATTACCCAAATCCTGCCTATAATACCTAAAATAAAGTATATAATTACCATTTGTCCAGGCATAGTCATAAAAGGCAGTTCCGTCTGCAGTATGCATCAGAATTTCCTTGTCTCCGATTTGTCCGGACATTGCAGTGACAAAATTCTTGGACTTCAATAAATCCTCAAGGTAAGCACTCTTGTCATTATCGCTGTATCTTGAGTCGTAAAATTTATCGATATTAAGGTCCTTATCAACAAGAGCATAGGTTCTGTCTTCCCCGACATAGAAAGTAAGAATTGCATAATTCTTGTCCACAAGGGATTTTTTAGCTTCAGCTACTCCTGCCTTTTTGTTGTTTTTAAGCTCCCACTTGTTTAGCCCCGATTCTATGCTTGCCTTAAAGCTCTGGAAGTAGGTAGATTCTACCGAGTCTATTAAAAACAGCCACATAATAATCATAAGGACCAAGGTTATAGAAATAAAGATAGAAACCAGCTTCCACTGCAAACTCCGTGAAAATCTCCAGAAAAATCTCTTTATAAACTTCCAACGCAATTCCCTAAAATGCATCTTATCCTACCTTTTTGAAGAAGTAACCTACACCTCTTTTTGTAATTATATACTCGGGCTCGCTAGGATTCTTCTCCAGCTTTTCTCTTATTCTTCTAACTGTCACATCAACCGTACGTACATCGCCATAATATTCATAACCCCAGACCTTTTCCAAAAGCACCTCCCTGGAAAAAACCTGTCCCTGGGAAAGAGCCAGAAATTTAACCAGCTCAAACTCTCTTAAAGTAAGCTCTATAGTAGTATTATCATTTTTTATTTCATAACGTTCGAAATCAATTTCAAGATTGCCTATTTTCATTATACTTTCAGTATTGGAAGGCTGTACCTCTGAAAGTGCAGTCCTTCTTATGTTTGCCTTTACCCTGGCCATAAGCTCCCTAGGACTAAACGGCTTGGTAATATAGTCATCCGCACCAAGCTCAAGGCCTAACACCTTATCCACTTCCTCTTCCTTTGCAGTAAGCATCAATATAGGTGTGGAAAGGCTTTGCCTGATTTTACGACATACAGTAAATCCATCCATTTTAGGCAGCATTATATCAAGAAGGATCAAGTCAGGCTTCTGGTTTATTGCCAGCTCTAACCCCTGCTCTCCATCATGAGCCTCTATTGTATCGAATCCTTCCTTTTTTAGGTTAAATTTAAGAATGTCAACAATGTTTTTCTCATCTTCTACTATCAGTATTTTTTTATTCACAAAACACACTCCTAACAGAAAATATTATTTATCTGCATATCTCTTTATCTATTAGTCATTTCGGCAAGCAATGAAGCATATCAGAGTGACTGATAATAAGCCATTTTACTATTAGTATAGTATACTTTATACATTATAACATTTATAATCAAAAATAAAATCACAAATTTATGGTTTATAAATTTTAATAATTTCCATTGATAAAATTCCATATTATGTTATAATTATTACAAGTGGGTTGTCCATAGTTTATCTGAAATAATGTCAGTTGATTTATCAAGTCAATTAAAGGAGGCTATTATTTCATGTCAAAAGAACTCATGTATTCAATTATTGCACGTATGCACATCCGTCTTAACAAAATCATTGAAACCAATAACTTCGACCTTCAGAGTCACCCGGTTCAACACTACAGCCGAAGGCTGGACAGGGTTCTAACCTGCTATAACAGAAAACTATGAACTATTGAGCTTTCTTGTAAGTAGGTACAATCATTTGTACATATTCCATAACCTCGTTGGCGTCTGTCATAATTATTTCCTTCAATCGGTCCAACTCACGCTTAAGCATTACCAAATCAGTAAAAACAGGCTTCGCTACAAATATTTTTTTATTGGCGGTGGACTTAAGGCCTTCTTCATCCATAAGCAGCTCTTCATACAATTTTTCACCAGGCCTTAATCCGGTAATCTCAATTTTTATATCTTCATCGGGCTCGAAACCTGATAGTTTTATCAGGTTTCTGGCTAAATCATATATCTTTACGGGATTGCCCATGTCAAGGACAAATATTTCCCCGCCTTTTGCCATAGCTCCAGCCTGAATTACCAGCTGAACGGCTTCAGGTATGGTCATAAAGAACCTTGTAACCTCAGTATGAGTAACTGTAACAGGTCCTCCCTGTTCAATCTGCTTTTTAAACAGGGGAATAACGCTGCCGTTGCTGCCTAGTACATTTCCAAATCTAACGGCAACAAACTCCGTTTTGCTGTGTTTGTTTATTGCCTGAATTATCATTTCTGCTATTCTTTTTGTTGCTCCCATGATGTTTGTTGGGTTTACCGCCTTATCGGTGGAAATAAGCACAAACCTTTTTGTGTCGTACTTATCCGCACACTCTGCAACATTCATAGTGCCGAAAACATTATTCTTAATAGCCTCAGTGGGGTTGGCTTCCATCAAAGGCACATGCTTGTGTGCTGCCGCATGAAACACAACATTTGGTCTGTATTTTTTGAACAAGCTGTCTATTCTGTGTTTTTCTCTTATGTTTGCAATAACGGTTGTCAGATTAAGCCCAGGATAATTGTATATAAGCTCGTTCTGAATGTCATAAGCATTATTTTCATAATTGTCCAGTATTATAAGGTGCTTCGGCTTAAACGAGGCGATCTGCCTGCACAGCTCGGAACCGATTGATCCTCCTCCGCCTGTAACCATGATAACCTGACCTTCAACGTATGATGTTATCTTCTCAATATCAAGGTTAACGGGCTCCCTTCCAAGAAGGTCCTCTATATTTACATCCCTTATCTTCTGGATCATAACAGTCTCGTCAATAAGCTGTGCCATGGAAGGCAGTATCTTTACCTTACAATCGGTCTTAGAGCATTCATTGTATATTTCGTTTATTACCTGGTTGGATGCTCCCGGTATTGTGATAATAACCTCATCTATCTTCTTGCGGATTATGATATCCAGTATATCTTTGTTTTGCCCTATTATGGGGACTCCATTTATCTCCTTGCCTATTTTATATGGATCCTCATCTACTATTGCAACAGGTATGCTGTTTAGCTCTGTGTGGCGTCTAAGCTCCCTTATGAGCACAGCACCCAGATTACCCCCACCTGCAATAAGAACTCTCTTGGAGTTTTTTAATTGTATTTTTTCACCTTTTACAATCCTTCTAAATACCCTGTAAGCAAACCTTGAGCCGCCAAGCATAAAAATATCCACCAAAAAACAAATAGCAAAAATACTTGCAGGTACAGTTACCTTGAAAATAAGCATGTCCCTTTCAGCAAATATACGCTCAACAAAAACAAAGCACTGCATTATCACATTTCCAATAAATGCAGCCTTTACTATGTTCACCATTTCGTAGATTCCGGCATATCTCCAAAGGCTGCTGTAGAGCTTGAACAATGCGTTTGACACAACCTTTATCAACGTCGCAGCGATAAATATATAGATTATATTCTTTTTTACTTCAGGCGGCATATTGCTTAAATCGCCGTCAAACCTCAGTAAATATGCAAATAATACAGCAATGTTAATTAAAAATATATCTAAAATCACCAGAAGCTTTGATCTTATCTCTCTTCTCATATCAGACCTCCCTAAACTTAACAAATGCTTGCGAATTTTCAATCTTAATTGTTTCCGTAAGCTCAAGTACCGCTTTTAGCTATTTATACTTTAATGTGCTCTTTTTCCTGAATTTCTTGCTTTCCTTCAACAACACCTTTTGACAATATGACGTTCGTAAATGTTTTTAATACAATTTTCACATCAAGGAAGAACGACATATTCTCAACATAATACTTGTCATATTCCACCTTAACAGGAATAGGAAGCTCGTCTCTTCCATTAATCTGTGCCCAACCTGTAATTCCCGGCCTTACACTGTTTGCACCTGCAATGTCCCTCATCTCTATAAGATCATACTGGTTGTATAGAGCAGGCCTAGGTCCCACAAAGCTCATCTCACCCTTAAATATGTTAATGAGCTGGGGAAGCTCATCAAGGCTGGTTTTTCTTAAAATTTTACCCACAGGTGTAATAAACGCATCAGGCTTATCCAAAAGATGAGTAGGAACATCCTTTGGCGTATCAATATACATACTTCTGAATTTATATATATTAAACTCCTTTTTGTCCTTACCTATGCGACGCTGACTGAATATAACAGGACCTTTTGAAGTAAGCTTTACCAGTATAACTAAAGCCAATAGCACCGGTGACAGCAATACAATAACCACTATTGAAAATAACAAATCAAAAATCCTCTTCATTTGCCTCACTCTTTCTTAAAAAGTTACTTATGTTTTCTCTATATAATTAACCCCAATAATAAATTTACAACTGTTTTATAATTCGGTATCTATATATACCAAGTATATAAAACAGTTGTTAGTAAATCAACCCTAAAATAAAGAATAGCCAATGTTAATTAATACACTTATTCACAAGCTTTTGAAATATTTCCCGCTGACGGATAAGGACCTTTCTTTCATCAAACTCTTCCAAGGCTTTCTTCCTTGCATTTATTCCCATCCTTGTCCTCTCGTCCGGGTTTTCAACCAAATATATTATTTTGTCTGCAAGCAGTTTGTGATCAGCCACAGGAACTAAAAAGCCGGTATCCCCTTCGTCAACCTCTTCCCTGCAGCCCCTAATATTGGTAGCCACCGCCGGCTTGCACATACACATGGCCTCTATAAGGGATCTAGGCATTCCCTCCCTGTAAGAAGGAAGTGTAAATATGTCGGTAATAGCAAGAAGTTCCGGTATATCTGATCTTGAGCCTGTAAATATAACCTTGCCCTGCAGCTTGTTTTCACTTATAAAGCTGTCAAGATCAGCCTTGATTCCATCCCTGTCCGATTCAAGCGTGCCTCCGATTGCAAGGAACTTAACATTATCAAACCTATCGGTAATCTCTTTTGCTGCTTGCACCCACTCCATATAACCCTTTTCCCTGACCACTCTTCCAAGTATGGTAACGACCAGGTCATCTCTCTTAATACCAAGCTCTCTTTTTAAGCTTTCTTTTACTGTACCGTCTTCAAATCGGGACGGTTCAAATCTTCCAAGATCAACACCGTTGCCTATTGTGAGAATCTTTGATTTATCAATGATCTTCTTTTCAATGGCAGCCTTGCAATCCTCGCTGCTCTGGGTGAATATAAAATCCGAAAGCCACCCTCCAAGCTTTTCTACACCGATAAAAATATTTTTCTTGACTGCTCCCATATTGTCATGAAAGTAAAATCCATGGGCCGTATATATGACTATCGGAACCCTTGCCAGCTTGGCAGCTATTCTTCCCAAGATGCCTGCTACGGGTGTGTGTACATGAACTATGTGGAATTTCTCTGCCTTCATATATTTATAAAGCTGCCACACAGTCCTTAAATTACTTACAGGACTTATCTTTCGATCAATATTTATATTATATATTTTATACCCTTTAGTCTTGAGCTTATCCGAAATATCATCTCTTGTACAAACCGTTGTCACATCATAATCCTTGCTCATCTCTTCAATCAAGGGTATAAGCAGTTTTTCAACCGTAAACCCCACCGCACAGATCTGAAGCATTTTAAGCCTTTTATCCATATGTCCCCCGATTCTATAACTCGTGAATACCCGCTAAAAAGCGGAAGTAATTTTTCATTTATGCATATAATACTTTCGGTACCATTTCTGGAAAACAAACAATGCCCATAGCGGATAAGCATTATTTACTCTTTCAGCAAAGTGATCTTCGAGAAGTTTTTTAATATATTCATATTCAAATATGCCCTGCTCCAAGATAAACTCCTTTGAAAGGAGCACTAAAAGCATATCTTTCAGAGGCCCTTTAAACCATTCTCCTATAGGTACGGCAAATCCCCTCTTTGACTTACCCAGCACCTCCTGAGGAATCAAATCCTTAAAGGTGTCCTTAAGAATATACTTTTGATTCCTTCCCGATATCTTAAAGTTTGACGGCATGCTGAAAGCCAGCTCGATAACATTTTTGTCAAGCATGGGAACCCTGGTTTCAATAGAATTTAGCATGCTCATTCTGTCAACCTTTACAAGCATATCCCCCTCAAGTACAATCTTGAAATCGGTATAAAGGGTTCTTGTGAGTTCGTCAAATTCAACGTTTTTGTTGTATGACTTTTCAATTATATCATATGATTTGGAATCCATGTTTTCAGCCTTCAATAATTTTGCAATTCTGTCCCCATTAAAGCCTAAAAACATCAGCTCCCTGCGTTTTTGGAACATATCCTTTTCAGAGCTCTCAACCACTTTCCTAACTTTCCTTGAAATAGAACTCCTGTCAGGCATTTTGTATATCAATGGCTCAATAAAACTCTTTCTTAATACCCTTGGCACTTTATTGTACATATCGGTATAATAGTTTACCATATATTTGCTGTATCCTCCGAAGAGCTCGTCCCCTGCATCCCCTGTCAGCACCACCTTTACATGCTCACCTGCAAACTTTGACACAAAGTAGGTGGGAATGGACGACGAATCCGCAAAGGGCTCATCAAAGGTTTCCAGTATATTTTCCAACTCTTCTATCGCATGGGTATAATCTAAAAAGTGCACATGATGGTTTGTGTTGTTCTTTTGTGATACAATCTGTGCCCTGTCGCTCTCATCAAACTCCTTAAGCTTAAACCCTATGGTGAATGTTTCAACGGGCCTTTCGGAAAGCTTTGACATGATTCCCACCATTATGCTTGAATCTATTCCACCGCTTAAAAATGCTCCCAAGGGCACATCACTTATCATTTTTTGCTCAACAGATGTAAATAAGGCCTCTCTGAGCCTTCTTTTACATTCATCATAGTTATGAATAATTTCCACTTCACGGCTGTCAATATTCCAGTACTTTTCAATCGTTAAGCTTCCGTTCTTATACAGCATGTAACTTCCTGCTTCAAGCTTAAATATACCCTCAAATATAGTTAGGGGTGCCGGAATGTATGTCAGAGAGAAGTATTGATTCAGAGCTTTTTTGTCTATTTTCTTCTTAATATCAAAGGTTTTTATTATGCTTTTAAGCTCCGACGCGAATACAAAACGGTCCTGATCCTTATAGTAGTAAAGAGGCTTTTCACCAGCCCTGTCCCTGGCTATGAAAAGTTCCCTTTCTTTAATATCATATATGGCAAAGGCAAACATACCATTTAGCTTTTTCAGACAGTCAACCCCGTACTCCTCATATGAATGAAGTATAACCTCGGTATCGCTTTTCGTCTTAAATGTATGTCCCCTTGCAACAAGCTCCTGCCTAAGCCCCTGAAAGTTGTATATTTCCCCGTTGAATACAATTACCTTTGTTTCGTCTTCATTAAAGATAGGCTGCCTTCCCGTGCACAGGTCGATAATTGCCAGTCGTCTCATTCCAAGAGCCATGTCAGAGTCGGTATAAACGCCGTCACTATCAGGTCCGCGGTAGGTGATAAGGGAATTCATCGTATTAATTTTATTTATGTTTTGATCGACGGAAGCCGATTTATTTAAAATAAATCCATTTATTCCACACATTGTTTATTTACCCTAACATAATATTATTTATAAACAAAAATAGATTTTACTACATTAAAAGTAATAGATCTATTTACATTTAATTACTGACACATTATAGCACTCTATAACAGAGCAGTAAAGCCTTGATAAAAACAAAGGCTTTGAGAATTTATGGTGCTAGAATAAAGGAATTTTAAGAATTAAAACTCTCAATAAGGCTAACAAGCTTATTTCCCCATACCTGATAGGAATAGTTTTCTTCCACCCTTCTCCTAGCCTCCAATCCCATTTTATCCCTAATTCCTCTATCTTCAAGAAGAATAGACATGTACTTTACCCATTCATCCTCATTTGAAGCAATAAAGCCTGTTCTGCCTTTTACTGTAATTTCCTCATTTGCAGGCTCCGGAGAGGATACTGTGGGCAGCCCTGAGGCCATGTATTGAATAAGTTTAAATCCGCACTTTCCCTTCTCCCATATAGTATCTAAAAGGGGCATTATACCTATATCCGATTCTTGAATAAGCTTAAACTCCGTCTCTTGGGACCATTTAACGCATTCTACCCTTACTCCTTCCAGGGAAATATCTGCCCCAATTACCCTTAGAATAAAATCATGTTTCTTTGAAAGTTTTTTTAAAGCTCCTGCAATTGTTTTAAGATAATGAACTGTAGATGGAGATCCGATCCAGACAATTATAAGAGTGCTTTTCTGCACCTTTTCTACATCAAGAAGGTTATATGCCTCAAGATCCACTACAGTTGGAAGATACCATAGCTTAGCACATTTAAGCTCGTTCCAATACCACTTGTTTCCTACTGTGACTACAGAAGCCCTATTCGTAAGGTTATCTATCTTTCTTTTAAAAAATAGTCTTTTCAACCTGCTCTTTTTATAGTTAATGCTAATAGCATCATCATAGTCAAGTGCATAGTTTACCCCTTTAAGAATGATCCCTTCAACAAAATATGGAACATTGGTAAAGAGTTCTTTTTCAATTATGAGCATCTCGTATTTCTTTTTATTGCCAAGAAGAAATAACATTCTTTTTAAAATATCTCTAACTATATCAAATTGGCTGTTTTCCCTTCTCGCATAGAGATTCTTAACATAACCGTCAAACAAAAGAGGCTTTACATCTACGCTATGCCCCCTTTTTTCAAAATACTTTATATAATTGTAGAGCCTGTATCTGGAGCTGGCCCCTTCAGCATGATACTTGGGCAGCAATAAAATCTTCATTATTTATTCCTTACCTTTCAATATATACACTTTGCTTTCTGTAATAGCAAACTTAGCAGAAGAATAATAATATCATTTTTGTACATACTTCAAAATGTGCGGCAGGTCTTTAAAAAGCATTTTATAGCCCTGTATAGTTTCACCTAACTCTTTTTTGGACCTGTTCATAAGTGCCAGTACTAAACGGGCCAAAGGCTCAAAAGTATATGTGGCCACCAGCAGCATCCCGGCTGATAGCAGATTGAAGTGCTTGAATCCATAAATTATCCGGCTTCGGATCGAATAAAACAATCTAGCTGCCTTGACTTGCTCAGAAGTACCTCCGCCTTTATGAAATGCCTCTACATAGGCAAGGTATTGAATATTGTAACCAAGCTTATTTATTCTAAGCGAAAGGTCCAGATCCTCCAGATAGACAAAAAACCTCTCATCAAACTTGCCTGCATCAAAAAAAACCTTTCTCCTGACAAAATAGAAGGCACCTATCACATGATCAACCTGTCTGCTGTCATTGTGATCCCACTCTGTCATAAAATGGCTTTTAAACATCCTAGGAAACATATAATCCAGTCCCATTATTTTTACCATAAAATGACCAGGAGTAGGAAATCGTGTGCATGTCCTCCCAGGCTCTCCTGTATCATCAATGAGTTTAATGCTGCATACCCCTGTCTTACAGTTTTTATCGTCCTCCATATATAAAAAAGGTTTTTCAAGAGAATCTGCATTTAGTCTTGTATCCGGATTTAGAAACAGCAAATATTCCGCCTGACTCTTTTCAGCCCCCTGATTACAGGCAGCACCAAACCCTGCATTATGTGAGTTTCGGATTATTTCCACGGGAAGACTTAAATGTTCCAAGTTGTCCAAAGAATTATCCTTTGATGCATTGTCAACGATGATAACCTTTGAAACACGAAACATCTTATATTCATTTTTTATCGTAGTCAGGCATTCTCTTAACTGATTGCCTGAATTCCAGTTTATAATTATTATATCAAGATTTTTGTTTCTTTTCATACCCACTCATCCCTATTGATGCTGTAGCAATAAGGAGGCATACAAACTTCTGCCTATGCCTTATAGCTGTGCCGAAGTTAGATGTTCCCCATGCAAATGTAAATACCTCTAAAAGTATAATGCAAATAAGGGCTATAAACAGCAGCCTGTCACGGCCTTCAGCCTTTCTCAATCCCTTAAAACTGAAAAAAATAAATACTCCATACATTACTGCATCAATGCAACCTATTATATCAGATGCGGCTGTAATCTTCCATGGAAACGGCATAAGTATAAAATGTAAAATTCTAACTGGTGTTTGAATTATTATATCCATTATTGAAGTAGGATAATATCCAACAAGATATGCAGCTCTGCCAACTGCCAACGGTACAAGCCTGCTGGTAAGGTAGTCAGGTGAGAATACCAGTGTTATATCTGATGGAAGTTTATTTAAAAGTCTTGCTCTAAAAAACACGAAGACTATTACCGTAAGTGCTATAGCTATCAAAGCCTCTTTATTTATCGGTCTCCATTCATTGACCTTAGGCTTGTAGAAACAGAAGTAAATAAGGTATATTACTCCAACCAATATTACTGCACCATGCACTGACGCTGCACCGCCTAAAAAGAAAACAGCAAGAATTATCCTGCTTAAAAAGCCTGTGTTAAGCCATCTTATGAAGAAATATACTGATATGAGGCTCATCACTGTAATTAAATTCTCTCTTAAGATAACAGCTGAATAGAGATTAAGAGTAGGAAAAATTGCGGCTATAAAGCACCCAATCGTGGCAGATCTTTTGGAACCCCCAATTTCAATAATGAGTTTATACACAAAATAGACAGAAATGAATCCGAAGAAAACATTGAAGTATTGAATAATAAAAGGTGATCTTCCTGTGAACAGATAAACCAAAGCAATAAATTTTGAATATAAATATGCACCAGGAGTATCCGGCGGAACTGTTCCATGGTTCCAGGCATTTGCTATGTCCCAGCCCAAACCCTCGAAAACCACAGCATCCGTCTCATTATCCGGCAATGAAAAGATAAAGGAATTGGTTACCGCAAGTGCAACCCTTGTTATAAGTGCAATACCAAGAATAATTACAAGACCCGATTCTCTTTTTTTTAAAAGTCCAGTTGCGATAAAGACTATACTTGATAAAACTATTAGGAGTCCGGCCATAGCTGTCCCTGACATGGCCGAAGATATACCAATAAATAGGCATACAACTGCCAGACAGATAAACTGACACCATTTGTCTTTTATTTTATTTGTATTATATGCAGTACTGGTTTGCATAAAAAAATAACTCCCTACCAATTCTTTAGCGTTTTTTGAAACAATCCATGCATCAAGCCTTTCAGCATAGCCTTAAGCTTTATACAACGCTTCTCCTCAAACAAAATCATTAAAATCAGTGACTTAAACCTCGTAATTACTGTCTCTATAACCCAACCAGGTTCCTTTGTAAAGTACTCCTTTATAAGTACAATATGGTTTCGGGTCATATAGTATCGCCGTATTGGCGAATGGTTCGATGTACCTGCCCTTCTCCAAAGGAACTTATGCATAGTAGCTGCACCAAAGCTGTGCTTCATAGTTTCCTTTCTTGTAAGCAGTATTTTATATCCTTTGTGCTTTGCCCTCAGGCAAAACTCATCATCAACATGGTCAATGAAAAAATCAGACCTAAACAGCCCGACATTATTGAAAACATCTAAAGGTATAAAGCTTCCCGATGTAATTACAGTAAGCATTTCAAGCCAAAGCGTGCTTTTATCGCTTTCATCACCATAAACATTTTTTCGAGTATAGGTGTCTATAAAGTTGGAGCCTATTACGGCAACTTTTTCCTTATGTGGAAAAGCTTCATAAACTTCATAAATACTTTCCAACATGTTATCCTCAATCACCGTATCCTGATCAAACAAAAGAACCGATTTATAGCCCCCGTTCTTAGCAAATTCAACCCCAATATTGAGAGCCTCTGCAATACCAAGGTTGCTTCCATTCTCAATAATATAGCATTTTTTTAGCCTCAATACCATAGCTCTCATCATTTGAATTTCACTCTGGGATGAATTGTTGTCAACCATTATAACACAGCCTGATTGCCTTAATATTTTAGTTACACGCTCCTCTAGCTGGTCATCAGGATGAAATGTCACAATAACAGCACATATTTCATTTCTAAATAAATCCAAGTCTGTCATGCATGCCCCTTTAATTTATTATGGTAAACTGCAATTTCCTATGGCTTAAAAAGTAAGTCTTTCACTGCACTTAAAAAACCATTGGAATATTTATGATATTGCATCGTCAAAAGATTTTCCATAACCTTAATCAGTCTCTTTGTTTTCATTTTGGGCGGTCCAGCCCTCAACTGAAGGTAATCCACCCTTTGTCTAACCAGCTTTATGATCTCCTGACTTGATGCCACCTGATCCTTAAGCTCGATAATTTTATTTAAAGCAACTATATAGTGCTCATGTTCTTTTTTATAGTACTCCCTGGTATTCTTAAAGCCCTTTTCAAGACTGAAGTTTTCATTCTTAATACCTCCTACTTGCTGTGCCCCATGCTGCCTGTACTTAATAAGAGGCTCTTCAATGAACCTTAAATCACAATAAAGGGCTATAACAAAGGTTATCCAAGCATCATGGTACCAGTTTGCCGGTATTGGAAAAAATCTGTCCCTATACAGGCTTTTAAATGCCATGGTAGCACCTGTGGCAACGTTATGCTTTAAGAGTGTATTTATGGGCTTTCCATTTAGTATATCCTTCTTTTCCTTATTTGTAAAATTCGTTGACTCCCACATGTTATACCCAAGAGGTTTTAATTCTTCATCTACCACAAGTGCATCTGTAAACACAACACCTGCGGAAGGCAAATTCTCAAATACACTAATTATTTTTTCAAGCTTTTCAGGAAGCCATACATCATCCTGATCACATAATGCTATAACATCTCTTGTGCATAGGCTCACGCATTTTTCAAAGTTTTTGGTGGAACCCATATTTTTATCATTTCTAAATATATGTACTTGAAATGGGCTGTTAAGACTAAACCTTTCAAGTATTCCCAACGTATCATCTACAGAACAGTCGTCACAAACCAGCAGCTCATTTGGAAGCAGCGTCTGGGTAGCAATGCTCTCAAGCTGCTCTTTTAAATATTTTTCACCGTTATAGGTACACATTGCAACAGAAATATTATAGGGCATACTAAACTCCTATTTTAATAAACTTACTCCTCTTTTCTTAAGATAAAACAATGTCAAAGCCACCACCAAAACCTCTATAAGCAATACCGAATAAGCAGCACCCATAACTCCCAGCAAATAAATAAACAAAACCATTGTAACAATCCCAACTACACTTGTAATCATGTATATCCTGGAATACTCCTTTTTGAAGCCCAATGAAAGCATTCCCTGTACGGTAACAATATTGCCAATAAGCACCAACAACGGTGCAAAGGCAAGCACTTTAAGAACATCTACTGATTTATGGTAATCCTTGCCTGCAAATATGTTTACCAAAAAGTCTGCTTTTAATAATATTAACAATGAGCCGAAAATGCCTATTGTACTAAATATAACAAGCTCCTTTCGGATAAAGCTTATAACCTTTGCTGCAGACTCCTTAGCAAGCTTGTTAACATATGGATAAACAGTTTGGAAAAGCGGCGTTATTAGCCCTTGAACTGCAACCCTGATTTTATCAGCTCCTGAATAATACCCTGCTGCATCCTTACTGACTATAAATCCAAGTAAAATGGTGGTTGATGATGTATAGGCGACTATGCTTAGTGATGATACAAACACGTACCAGCCTTCCACCACCTGGGTTTTTATACTTGTCATGTCAGGCTTTCTTAATCTCACCTTAAATCTTGACAAAACCAGTCCAAGACTGATTAAACCTATTGCCAATGATGATATGCTGTTAAGCCCGACATAAATATTAATATGGCCTCTATTCTTTACAAGAATAAATATCAATACAGTTATTATACCCCTGCATATAATATTAAGGTATGTAATATATTTCATTTTCTCTATGCCCTGAAAATACCATATTGGAAACAATACATTTCCAAATACAATTCCATAAGATATGAGGTATACGGAAAAATCAACTCTCAGTACCTCAATACTGAACACTACAGCTGCCAAAACAATAAAACCTATTAGGGAAAGCACTGCCTTTATTGCCAATACTGAGCTGAAAATAAGAGATACTTTTTCATGATCTTCCCTATTAATAGATATATCTCTTGTGGCGGACAAATTAAATCCGTAGTCAGTAAATATGCTGAAATAAGTCATTATAGCTGCTGCTATGTTCACTGTTCCAAAATTGGCAACACCCAATACCCTTGTTATGTAGGGAACAGTTATAAGGGGCAGAATATAATTAAGCCCCTGTACAACGGAAAGTGATATAAAATTCTTTACAAGACCTGCAGCATCTCCTGATGCCATAACCTTTTTAAGGAATGGTATAGGTAATTTATTTATTGTCATATAGTACCAAGTTTTTTGTCTTTTTCCGAAAGAACAATATCACCGATCCCTTCTAAAGGCCATTCTATGCCAATAGACGTGTCATTCCATATGATGCCGCTTTCGTCTTCAGGATGATAAAACTCAGTGCACTTGTATGCAAACTCAGCTTCATCCGACAGAACCAAAAATCCATGTGCAAACCCAGCAGGCACATAGAACTGCTTTTTATTCTCCGCTGAAAGGGTTACCCCGTACCACTTTTTGTATGTGGGAGAATCCTTTCTTATGTCTACAGCCACGTCAAAAACCTCACCGGACAAAACCCTTACAAGCTTTCCCTGAGGGAAATTGACTTGAAAATGGAGCCCTCTTAAGACTCCTTTAAATGATTTTGACTGGTTGTCCTGGACAAAGACCATATCCAATCCGGCTTCCTTGAAATCATTATAATTGTAAGTTTCCATAAAGTATCCTCTGCTGTCACCGAAAACCCTGGGCTCAATGACGTAGAGGTCTTTAATACCGGTTTCTATAAAATTAAACTTGCCCAATCATTACACATCCTTTTCATACATACTCTTGTAATAATTCTGGTATTCTCCCGATGTTATATTATTCATCCATTCTTTGTTGTCGAGATACCATTTTATAGTCTTTTCTATGCCTACCTCAAAGGTTGTAACAGGGTACCAGCCAAGCTCCCTTTTGATCTTTTCGGGATCTATGCCGTATCTTCTATCATGGCCCTTTCTGTCTTCCACATACTTAATAAGGCTTTCATCAATGCTGCTGTCAACATGTTCCCTGAGGTAGCCTATAATGGTCTTAACTATATGAATATTTTCTCTTTCATTGTGCCCTCCGACGTTGTACACCTCTCCAGGGGTACCGTTATGAAGCACCATGTCAATAGCACTGCAGTGGTCCTCAACATAGAGCCAATCACGAATGTTCTTTCCATCACCGTAGACAGGGAGGGGCTTTTTACTCAGTGCATTGTTTATCATGAGCGGTATGAGCTTTTCTGGAAACTGATATGGGCCGTAATTGTTACTACACCTTGTAATGTTTACAGGCATGCCGTAAGTATCTGCATAAGCCTTTACTATAAGGTCTCCACCTGCCTTGCTTGCTGAGTAAGGGCTGTGAGGGTCAAGCGGCGTAGTCTCCATAAAGAGTCCTGTCTCACCCAGTGAACCGTAAACCTCATCGGTTGAAACCTGCAGATACTTCACGCCTTCCTTGTATTGCCCGTTTATTTCCCAGTACTTCCTGGCAACATTGAGAAGATTCCCAGTACCACTTACATTTGTTTTAATAAATATATCAGGATCGGTTATGCTCCTGTCAACATGGCTTTCTGCAGCAAAGTTTATTACATATGATATGTTATATTTTTTAAATAAATCATCAATAAGCTGATTATCACAAATATCCCCCTGGACAAAAACATAATTTGCATTATCTTGGATAGATTTAAGGTTCTCCAGGTTTCCTGCGTAGGTCAGTTTATCTAAATTGATTATTTTTATATCATTATATTTTTCCAGCATATAAATTACAAAATTGCTTCCAATAAAGCCGGCTCCACCGGTAACCAACATTGTTTTCACAGTATCCCTCCGCATATATATTTTGTATTCTTAAAGGCTGATTTCTACGTTTTCAACAAGCTTTCCTGCAAATGCCAGGCTTTCGAAGGTTCCGGCATCAGTCCACCAGCCCTTAAGAATATCACTTGTCATAGTTCCCCTTCTGATATACTCATTATTTACATCGGTAATTTCCAGCTCACCCCTGCCTGAAGGCTTGAGAGTCTTTATTATTTCAAAAACGCTACTGTCGTACATATATATTCCTGTAACACTGTAGTTTGATTTGGGGAACTTGGGTTTTTCCTCTATCGAAATTACTTTATCACCTGCAAGCTCTGCAACTCCATATCTTTGGGGATCTTCAACCTCTTTTATCAGAATCTTTGCCCCTTCAGGCTGTTTGTTGAATTTATCTACACACTCTGCAATATTGTCTTCAAATATGTTATCCCCTAATATAACAACACACTTATCGTCTCCAACGAACTCCTCGGCAAGTCCTAATGCCTGTGCAATTCCTCCTGCTTGGTCCTGAATACGGTAAGTAAACTTCAATCCCATTTCATAACCGCTGCCTAGTAGATTAACTATGGAGCCTGCATGTTCTTTTCCTGTTACTACAAAAATATCCTTCAGTCCGGCTGATTTAAGCTTGGATATGGGATGATATATCATTGGGTACCTCCCAACAGGTAAAAGATGCTTGTTTGTTACTTTTGTAAGCGGGTTTAACCTTGAGCCTGTGCCTCCTGCCAGAATAATGCCTTTCATAATCAAACCTCTCCTTTCAGGTAATCTTGCAGAGCCTCTTCCCAACCTCTAAATTCATTTATACCTACGAGTTTTAGCATAAAGTTATCAAGAACTGAATATTTGGGCCTTTCTGCAGGTCGGTTCAATTCCTCTGTAGTCATTTCTCCTACTTTTATATTAATTCCTTTAATCTCAAAAATCTTTTTTGCAAATTGGTTCCAGCTGCAGCTTCCCTCACAGGTTGCATGGTAGGTTCCGTAGCTTCCTGTATTGATAAGCCTTATTATACACTTTGCCAAATCCTTGGTGCTGGTAGGCGACCCGAACTGGTCATTAACCACCTTTACCTCATCCTTTTCCTTTGCGAGTTTAAGCATTGTCCTTACGAAATTGTTGCCTTCCCCGTACAGCCAGGCTGTCCTAACTATAAAATGCCTTGGGTTTGTCTCCCTCACAAGTATCTCACCCATGGCCTTGCTTTTGCCATAAACACTCCTGGGGTTTATAGGATCGGTCTCAACTTTAGGAGCATTTCCCGTTCCGTCAAAAACATAATCGGTGGATACCTGCACCATCTTCGCTCCTATTGAAAATGCAGCCGCCGATAGATTTTGGGGCCCTATTGCATTAACCCTGTATGCGTTTATCTGATCTGCCTCACAGCCGTCAACATTTGTGTATGCAGCACAATTTATTATCACATCAGGCTTCTGGGTATCAACCAGATCAAGCACCATTCCCTGATTGGTTATATCCAGGTTATGAACATCAGTTTCTATTAAACTGTACAATCCACCGAATTCATTAAACTGCCTTATCAATTCCAATCCCAGTTGGCCTCTGCAGCCAGTAATAAGAACCTTCATAGCCATTCTCCCTCTAGCATTTTTTTATTTATGCCTGCTTTTTGTACCAAAGATCGAAAACAGTCAAGAAAAACAAAATAAATATAAACCCTGCAACCAATGCCAAAATCACATTTACGCTAATTTTGGGTGAAATCTTAACAGGAGCTCCATCCTCATATGCTACCTGAAGATTTAAATTGCTACCTATGGAGTCTGCCTTCATAAGCTCCATTTCCTTCTCAATAATCTTGTATGAGTCATATGCCTGTGCAGCCAGGATGTAGTTGTTTTCAATCTCTCTATACTTTACTGCAACTTCACCTGACAGGCTCTCCACTTTTTTGCTTTCTTTAGCGAGGAATTCATCCAGTTCTTTTTTATATTTATTAAGGTTTTCACTCTCTTTTAGAAGTCCCTCCCTTATAAATCCAGCTGATTTTCCAGTTGATTTTGCAACTTCACCGGATATATAACGGGGCAAATAATCTTTTACAACCTTGTTCAGCTTAGAAAGATCCTCCGGATATTGAGAAAATGATACAATGGTTATCTGGTTAGTATCTTTGTTTCCTGATACCTGAATAGATATCCTACTATCCAACTTATTCTCTGAAAACATTTTGTCCCTAAACTCTATACTTCCAAGCATGGTACTAATTGAATCTGCGTCATATTTTGGATAAGACATCTTGTTTATGATAGCTCCAAGCATTCTGTTTGCAGACTTGTTGTATGTCTCATTTTCTCCTGGTACTCCCCCAACTACGACTGTATTATCCAACTCCAATCCGGTTTTTAAATCAATGGGAGTAATATTAAATATAGTCCTGTGGCTGTAATTTGGTGTTACAAAGTATGCACTTACTACAACGCTTATTATGACGCATAATATTGTAAATCCCAATATGGTCCATTTCCTGTTTATTATGAGTTTTATTATATCTTTTAAGTTAATCTGTTCCATTGATAACTCCCTAATTGATAGATTAAAAGTACTTTTATAATTCAACAATTCTTATGCCCTTAATTTCTAGCCTTTCCGGCACTCCTATCCGTAATACATTATCCGAAGGCTTGAAATCCTTAGGGACAGAAATCTGTGCAGAATAAACCTTCCCCGCAGCTACTAAACCTTCTTGTCCTGTGCCAAGACCTGTAACAGTATATGGAAGGACTTTTGTAGTGATTTCATTATCAAGCTCAACCTCTATTCGATAAATCTTTTCTTCTGTTAAGTTAAGCCTTCTAGTCTCTAAATAGCCATCCTTTGCACCGTTTATGCCTTGTACCTCCAGAATTCCATTATCCTTTACATTGAGGGTTGTATTTGCTACTCCTAAATTGAATTGATCTGTATAGCCATCCTTATCGGAATCTAGATCCTTTAAATAATAAAAGGCCAACTTATTAATTTTTGAAATCCCTATTTTGCTTTGGTTTTCCTTCATATATCTTAGGTTCTCATAATGTTCCTGGCCTGATGCAGTTAACACAGCAGGATTCAAGTTTCTTTTATTAGATATAAAAAATTCATCGAGAAGCTTTAGCCCTTTATCAATATACGTGGCAGCCTTCGTCTTGTCCTTATTTAAAATATAATAGTTTGCAACGCTGTAATAAGCTCCCAAACTCTGTTGCCATTCTTCAGGTCTAAAGGGCCTTAACTTTGTAGCTCTATCAAACAGAGTCAAACCTTTGTCAATTTCCCCCACCTGTAAATAGAATGACCCAATTTTAGGCAAGAACTCAACACTGTTCCATGCTATCTTTTCAGCCTCCTCAAGAACATCCTTTGCATTGTTAATATCTTCCTGGGTCTTCTGCTTCTTTAAAAGCAAGAGGTTCACATAATCAAGCTTATACTCAGCCATCCATGGGTCAAAGCCTGCAGCACTCTTCATACGAGAAATTGCTTCATCAACGTTTGTGGCACTCACACTAACCGCATCCTTACCCATACCGCCGGCAGATTTGATAAACACAGGAATAAATAATATTACCACTGAGATTGTCAATAAAACGAGCCCATGAAGGTTCACAGTTTTAATTTTAATCAGCCTGTCCAATGAATTAACTATTGTACTATTAGTCTCTATCTCCTCAATAGGAGTATTTCTATATCTTGAATTGAATAAGCCCAGAAGCTGCCAGAAGAGCAAAAATACCGCAGATAACGAAAAATCGAAGTCTGCAGCGGAATGCATCAACATTCCCAAGACTGCTGCAAATAAAGCCGCCTGCAAAATACGCTCCTCTATACTGGATTTTCTCTTGTACTTATATTCTGAAACAAACATTACAACTATTGATATCAATAGGAACAGCAGTACAATTATTCCAACAACACCGCACTCTACAGCCACCTGTGTAAAGTAATTATGTGCCTGGGTGCTCCAATAAAGGAATGACTGATAATAGAAATTCAATGCTGCCCAGGTACCTCCACCCCCGCCTAATAGCCAGCGGTCCTTGAACATTTCAACTGCGTCTTTGTTAAATATGGAACGCTCAACCAAGCTTCTTGAAAGCTGGGTCATTTCTACCTTCTCAACTATATTACCCAATGGATATTTATAATTCATGGCAATATTCTTGACAACATTTCCAGTACCTTTGTCAACTACCTTAACATTGTCGAATGATGAGCTTGTCCCACTAAAATCATTTCTAAATGTAATGTTTACTACTTTACTGTCTGACGGCAGCTTGAACTCAAGCTCCCTCTTTTCAACACCCTTTGTTACCGGGCCGTTGTATTGAATTATTGGGACTTCTCTTTCATTCACAATCAAGTCCCTTTGTCTTTTATAGTTTATTATAATAGAATAAGCACTTGGCTTATCACCTTTTATTTTCGCATCAACATCATACACAAGCGTATAATCCCTACCAGGTTTCAGTATAACACTTTTAAGACTACTTACCACCTTACCTTCGGTACCTTCAGGATAAACCAGCTCAAGCTTTTCTGTAGAGTTCATTGATATAACCACTGCAACTATGGCTGCTATTGCACACAATGCAGCTGCTGAGGCATATATCTTCCAGTTCAACTTTTCCAATACAGGAGAAACGAACGAGATAATTATGTTTATTATAGCAGAAATTACAATTCCTGCAAATAGCAAAAGCCAAATTTTCGATCCGTTACCATCGTTATTCATTATATATTTGTGCATTAATAAAGATACACTACCTACAGGAATAATGGAAGAAACCCCGTAAATAATACCTTTAATCCTATTCCCTTTTGGGAGAGCAATAATATAAATGAGAGCTATAAAAGGTGTAACCGCTATCATACCCCGGCTCTGCGTAAATACAAAAGTAGTAAGGAATATGAATGAACAGACGGCAGGTATTATTTTTAGCCACCTGTTCTTTGTTATTATTGATAAAGTCAGAGATATCATGAATACTGCTATAAGGTATGAGGCCAGTGCGTTTGGATATTGAAGTGTGGAATATATTCTGTGTGTAACAAATGTTCCGAATATGGTTTCACTATTGGTTATAAAGTTTATTAGCTTGGCTATATGCCCACCTGCTGCCCCATCAAAGCCTATTATACAAATGCCAACGGTTGTGCCTACTATGACCCACAACACAGCCAGCTTTGATTTCATTGATAATATAAGATCGGACAGCATGATAAATACTGCAATATACATGCAATACTTAAGCCATTCGATAACGGCAAGCCTTGGTGCTACTGCAACACGGATGCCTATAATAAATAGGAGTATTGATATAAAGTAGATGACAGTAAATGCCAACGCCGCATAATCTATGGGTGTTACCAGTAAACGCTTGTCCCGAATAAGAAATTTGTATGCCCAGAAGGCCGTGAATACAATGAATATAAATATTTCTGCGGGAATCTGCTCTGCTTCAAAGTACATCCCACGTAAAAACGGTGGAAAGAACATGAATATGCAGATGATAGTGATGAGGATAATACGGAATACTTTGTATTTCTCTATGTCCAAAGGTAATTTCTTTTGTTTCAAAGTGTGCTACCTGCCTTTCTATAGATATTGCAAAGCCCAATAAACAAAAGTATTTTACCTTATATTTTGTTTTGTGTCAAATTTGTTTTTGTGGGAGGGGTTATAAATGTAAACACATTTATTAGTATAAAAAAAGGGCTGACCCCATAATTTACTTATGAGATAGCCCTTTTTATTTAAGTTGACTTACTTAGTTAATTATTATTATTTTATTGGCTTAACTTCTGTATCAATTGCTGAACTTGCAGTATTAGCCAATGCTGAATTTGGAGTAAATGTCAATAAGTTACCAGCAGGGAATGCAAAGTTTGCTTGTGTACCTGCTTGGGTCAATGTAACAACGATTGATGTTCCATTAACAGCTACTGACGCAGCAGCTCCAGTAAGAGTGGTATTATCAGCTGAAGTAAATCCAGTAATAGTACCAACATTTGCAATTGTGATTTTAACTCCTGTTCCATCGGCTTCTACTGTTCCAGTCGCTGGTACATCCTTAGGAACCATGCTGAAGTTAATAGTTACTGTATCGCCAGTTGTAACGTTTGCTATACCAGCTATAGATCTTGCAAGTGACCCAGCAATAAACGCTGATGTTCCAGTCTTACCATCTGTGTTAGCTACGAGGTACTGACCGTTAGCATCTTTTGATGTTATAAATGCTACTGGTAATGTCTTAAGAACAACTGATCCAGTTACATCAATTGCATTTGAAGCTGTAGTAAGTTTAATGATGCTTGACTGAGTAATTGATCCTACAAGTGCTTCACCAGTGATAGGTATCAATGTTGTTCCTTGATACAATTTAACGCTAGCTGAAAAAGCTGCAAGGTCAGCTGCTTTAATATTACCATCAAGCTTAACTATTACAGTTGCGTTGTCATAGATTGCAACTGATTTGATTGAAGTTGTGAATGATGTTGTTGAAGCTGCTGCTGATGTAGCAGATCCAGCAATCTTAGTGCCTACAGATGTAGCAGTTGAAGTTGAAGGTGCAACTATTGTTCTAACTTTAACCTTTGTTAAATCTGTGTTACTGTTGAATGCATCTGAATTTGTAGTAAATTCAATATACTGTGCTCCGTCAATTTCAACAAGCTTTGCTGATGAAGGAGTTACTGGCGTTACAAAATTATCTACAGTATACTCGAAGTCTGAATATGAAACTGTCTTAAGTCTAGTACCTGATAATTTAACTCTTAAAGTATTTCCTGCTGTTATTTTTAATTCCTGAGCTGCAATTGTTGTAGCACCATCAGCTACAGCTACTGCAGTTCCTTCTGTACCTATTAAAAGAACATTTCCAGCTGTGTCTGACACTGCTTTAATAGCACTACCCGAAATATAACCAAATTGCAATTTAGTAGTAGCAGCAGCAGTAGTAGTATCAGTTGGAAGTGTAATTACTATTGCTTTTGAATCTTCTGCTGATAATGCAATAGTTGTTCCTGAAGGAAGATCTGAGTAAGATGAAACTGCAGGTCCCGCAGCATTCTTCCATTTATAATTTGCTACATTGAGAACTGAATAGCTTCCACTTGTAGCCATTGCTTCACTGAATATTACATATATTTTGTTTGAACCAGCAACAACTGAAACAGATGTTACAGTTGGTGCAGTTACATCTGTAAATGTTATTGATTGAGCTGATATAGCTTGAACTTCCTGTCCAACTAAATCCTTAACACCGCTTACACTGATTGTGCAAGCACCTGACTGTTTGTCTTTCAAAGTAAGAATAGTTGTTTTGTCTGCAGCAACATATTTAGCTTCTGTAATTTCTACTGCTGTTCCATCAGCTTTTTTAATTGTATAGTGTGTTTTGTTTCCTGCATTTCCTGCAGTACCTGAGTTAGTTTCTACGCCAGCAGTGAGAGTAGCCTGCATATCTTTTGAGAATTTAACTTTTACTGTATTTTCATTTTCTACAGTAACAGTAGCTGTTGCAACAGCATCTGTTCCAACTGTAACTTCAAACTTCTTAGTTGGAACTGCATTTCCGTATGCATCTACAACACCTTTTACGAAGAAGTACACTTTACCAGTTGGTACTACATTTGAAGTAAATGAGAAAGTATATTTTGTATCACTTGTCTTTGAAACTGCACTTGCTTGTTTTGAACTATTTGTATCAACACCATCTGTATTCCAGAATATGTTTGATAATGCTGGAGCTGAAATTGCACCTGTGAAATCAATTGCAACTTCTGATCTGCTGTTTACAGTTATTTTGTCAGCCTGTGCCACTTTATCTGACAATACAACTGTAAATTTAGCACTTGTCAAAGGAACTTCATACCCAGCGTAGTCTTTAACGTTTGTTCCGCTCTTTACCATTGCTAAAGTATATTCACCAGTTGCAAGAGCACTCTTTAAAGTGAAATCAACTGTTGTCAAATCGTCTGAAACTACAACATCATCTACAGTTGTAGAACCAACTTTTTTAGCAACTGCTTTAATAGAAGGTGAGTCATTTACTACTGTAGCATCATCGCTTCCTGTTATTGCAAAATCGCCTATTTTATAGTTGTATGTTATTACATTCGCAGCTACTGATCCAGCACCAGCATTCTGAACTGGCTCTGAGAATTTAACTCTGATTGTTTTGTTACCGATAGCTTCAGCTTTTGCGATCTGTGGAACAGAAGTATCCGCAGCTACTTTAAATGTCTTAGTGTAATCCTTGCTATCTCTAGTTACTTTTACAGTGTAATCAACGTCTGCTTCGAATGTTCCTGTTGCAATTATTAATACCTGTTTTGCATTTCCAGCAACAGCTTTAGCAGTAACAGCTACAGTTGCAGCAGTATCTGAAGTCTTGTAAACTGTGAAAGTATCTTTTGCTGAATCATAGTCTTTGTTTAAGTTAACTTTTATTAACTTTAAGCTTGGTTCAACAACTTCTTTAATTCCGAAAGAAGCACCTACAACAACTGCTGGAGCAGCTACTGCTGTAGTGTCCTTATATTTTACTGAGTATACTACATTCTGTTCAGCAGAAGTTTCAGCAACAGCTGGAACCTTTATAACTACTGTTTTTGTAGTATAAGTGTACTCATAAACTGAACCTGTTACTGTTGTAGCAGCAGCACCGTTGATAGCCTGTGTTACTGTGAAATCAGCATCAGCTGGCTTTGTTCCAACATCTTCAGTCAATACTACTTTCAACTCACCATTAGCAGCAGCTACGCTGTAAACAGCTGTAGTAACATCCTTCTTAACTTCTAAAGCTTCTGGCAAGTACTGTTTAGCAACATCTTCAGCAATAACCTTAGCATCAACTAAAGTCTTGAGAAGAGTTTTTCCAGTATCTTTCTTTTCAACTGCCAAAGCTTCTAAAACTGCTGATATTAAATCAGCGTTTGTGAATTTTGAAACGCTAGCAACTTTTGTTAAGCCTTTTTCAGCTGCAAAAGCTATAGTATTGTTATAATCGAAATCACCTTTTACATTTCCTACTGTACACTTGTAACCTAATGATTCAAGCAATACTTTGTAGAATGCCTGAGCTGAAGTTACTGACATAGGATCAAATTTGTTTCCGCCTATTCCGAGCCATCCGTGTTGAGGATTAGCTTTGAGGTAAGCAAGATATTTCTGCATATCTGTGTTTAAAACCTTAGCATCTGCAAAGTTTTCTTTTCCTGCAAATACTTTAGCAGTTTCTTCAAGACCTAATAGTCTGAGGTAAATAATCGCTGCCTGGTATCTTTGTGTTGATGCCTTTAAATAAGCATCCGTTACTCCTTCTGTGCCACCTTTAACTACGCCCAAACCACTTGCTATTTCAGCTTCAGTTTTTGGAGCAGCAGTTTCTGCAGCAAATGCTGGTAACATAGTAGTTGCGAGCATTGCAATAACTACGAATACCGATAACATCTTCTTGAGATTTTTCATACTCTCAATTCCTCCTTGTAATTTTAAGTTTGGAATAGGCTTTTAAAATACGGTCGAGATACGCCTTTTCCGTCTATTTTATAGCCCGACCTAATATTATTTACTCAAGATCTGGTATACAGCACCTATCTTGATTCAAACAAATTATATCAGAGCCATATTTTTGAGTCAACACATTGAAAGCAAGTGTAAAGAAATTGTAACAGAACTGAAATAATTGATGATATATTGTGTAATAGTCTTGTAATCTGAGAAATAAACAAACACCATAAGCAATTTGTATTATGGCGTTTGTTCTATATTATTTAAGATTCATTATTCGTATAGTACTACAGAGATTCACACTACAATACAGAGTTTTTAAAAGATTGGTGTTACATCTGTATCTATTGGTACAAGTGCAATATTAGCAAAGCCGGGATAGGGAACAAATTTCATTGTGTTAACTGCACCATATTCAAGATTAATTTCGTCATGCAAATCATTAAGCGTAACAACAATTTGCTTTCCCCTAATTATAGCATTGACAGTTGCACCTGTAAAATAATTTCCTGAAGTAAGTCCAGTAATTGTTCCTATCCCCTTCTATAATAATTCTAGCCTTTCCTGTACCATCAGGCTCTATAGAAGCTGACACAACCCCTTTGGGGACCATATTGAAATCAATAGCTATTGTATCATCATTCTTAACCCTTTGGCCTGATATACCAGTAGACGAAACTTTACCTGCCATAAAAACAGCACTTCCCGATATCCCGTTGGTGTTCTCATTTAGGTATTGACCGTTGAAGTCCTTTAGAATTATAAACTCAACTGGAAGTGTTCTTATTATCACATTTTCCAAAATATCCACAGGATTCTCAGTTGTAAGCATAATGGTACTGGAGCATACAGCAGAACCAATTAGCGATGCACCTTTGATCGCTATTTCGTACGTCCCTTGATAGAGTTTGATACTTTCAATAAGATTGTTTAATTCTGTTGCATTAATCTTCCTTCAAACTTTACAACAATACTGTTCCAATCATAAATTGAGACAGACTTTATATATGTTTTAAATGATGTACCAGAAGCAAGCGGTGACACGATATTTCCCGTAATCAACGTGCCAAGAGCTGATTTAGTTCCTATTGGTTTTATAGAAGTTTTAATGCACACCTTTGATAAATCCGTATAAACGCTGAATGTATTTTGAGGAACAGTAAATTCAATATACTGCATATTATCCACATCAACAAGCTTTGCTGATAACGGTATGAAATTATCGATTGCTCTATCTGTTAATGTATATCTGAAGTCATCTGCCGATACTTCTAAGAGCTTTGGACCTAATACTTTTACTCTTAAGGAGTTATCTGATGTAATTGCCAGATCACTATTAATTATTGTTACCGGAGACTCTAATTCTACTGTTTGGGCTTTCCCAAGATTAATGATAATATTACCTGCTTTATCTGCCAAAGCTTTAATTATGGTACCTGTAATATACCCGAATTGAAGTGCAGCATTAGATGTAGTTTCTCCTCCCGGACCTAGGGTTATAATAACAGCATTACTATCTGTTGGTGAAACTTCAATTGATGAACCAATCGGCAATGCCTCGTAGGAAATTCCATTAGAAGTATCATTATCCCATTTATAGTTCTCAGGTAAAAGAACGGAGAATGGTCCTTGAGTAGCCATTTCTTCATTATATACAACTAGCATTTTATTTTTATTAGCATTGTCATAATGTACTCTTTCGACGCTTGGTGAGGTCACATCAAAAAATTTAATGGCATTCATCTCAGGTTTCATTTCCTGACCTGAAGCATCTTTTATTCCATTAATGTAAATTGTATATTCCCCCAGCTGTTTTCCTAAGAGAATAATAGTTGTAGTCCTGTCAGCAACGGAGTAGGTCGCATTAGATATGGTTATTATTTTTTCATCGTTATTTTTAATAGTATAATATATTTTATTTGATGCATCTCCATCTTTGGGAGATGTCACTCCGGGTGTTGACTGCATGTCTTTTGAGAATGTAACTTTAATAGTGTACTCATTAACAACTTCAATGCTATTAACAGCTGAATCCTCAATTGGAGGATAGCTGTCTGATGTAGAATTAAAATGCTTTGCTATTAAAAGAATATCCACCATATTTATAGCTTTATCCTTGTTAAAATCCTTGTACTCGTTATAATCTGGACTTTCATATGTGGCATTAAAGGATTTTGCCATTGACATTATATCTTTTAAATTGACTATACCGTCCTGCAAGATGTTGTCAGGAAGATCCCCCGCCCACATCTCAATAATATTTATCTGTTTGGATAACTGTGCATCAGTTATTTTGATTTCTCTTGCCAGGTATCCAATCTTGGAAATATTTAGTGTGTACTCGGCAGCGTTTTTCGGAACATTATAAATCTCAAAATATCCTCTGTTATCTGTTGAAGCAGTCAGCTCTGTCCCTATTAATTTTACTTGAAAGCCAGATTTTATGGCGGAATCATATGACGAAGAATACTTAAAATCTACATCGACAATTCCAGTAATTTTATTAAGGTTTAACTCCGGTAGTATAAAAGTATTGCCTTCACTTAAAGCAATTACAGTAAAGGCTAATTGCAGCATTATCATGACACCTATAATTATTGATATTTTGCATTTTTTCATTTGGAATCTCCCATTACTTTCCTTACAATATTTCATATCTACTGTTTTAATATACCACAAAACATTGCTTACTTCATAACTTTTACCAATATATCATATATAGTTTCTCGAGCCACCGAAAATTTTGTGCTATTTTCCGGAAAAGTTTAGTATTGATTTTTGCGTTATACCGCATGAATCTAAATTGACATAATAATTATATAATGGTATGCTTTACTAGGAATTAAAACCCATCTGCAAAATTTATTACGTTCCAAGCACGTAGAGTTTTATTAATCTACGTGTTTGTTTATAAATAGATTGAAAATCAGTAATACATAGTATAATTGGAGGTTTAAAGAAATGAATATTAAAAGTTTAAAAAACAAACTTTTTTCTTTATTAGTGATTTGTGTGATATCAACTAACATTAATTTTGGATTCGCATTACCTTCACAATCAACTACAAATCCAACAGAAAAAGAGCATCAGACAGTCACACAATCAATTTATGGCTCTACTAGCATAGAGTATTGCAAACTGAGCGGGTATATTAAACCAGAGTTCTCAAGTCTATTGGATAATGATATAAGAAGCGGTTTTTTTATTAATATAATGGGAACAGAATATTGGTCGACAACAGATAAGGCTGGTTATTTCGAAATTACTAATATACCTCAAACATACTCAGTATATGATATCGTAGTTAAAAAGTATGGATACCTGGAAAGGTCACTAAAAAGTATACAATTTATAGGGGATATAATTATAAGTTCCGCTGATGTTCCTATAGACATGTATGCAGGAGATATCCCAATTAACGGTATTAATGATAAATCCATAAATATGTCTGATGTTATGAAAGTTGCACAGCATTTCAACTCTGTAAAGGGTAGGAGCAATTATACTTATTCTTGTGATATCAACAACGATGGTGCTATAAACCTTACCGATATAATGGTTATACTAAGGAATTTTAACAAGACTTCTAACGATTATCCGGAATATGATACGCCTAAAAAATTAAGTATTTTGAAATTCGGATCTTTAAATAATTACCTGGGTTCTATGACAACAGAATTTCTTGATCCGTACACCTGCCAATATGCTCCAAGACTAGACATGTCAATTAATAGATATAATCCTGCATGTGAGTCTATTGGCGAAGATTGCTATGTTGTAGGTGGCGTCTATAAAACAAGTAATCAATATAGCTATGTAAATAATATTGATGTATACAGCTTAAAAAACAATAAATGGATCACAAAAGGATTTCTTAATATAGGAAGGGAAGCACCCGGTATCTGTTCATACCTTGATAAAATTTACATCATAGGTGGTATGACTGATAGTGCTTATCCGCATATTACAGACTCTGCAGAGGTATTTTCCTTAGATAACAGCAAAACAGATTTTATCCCCAACATGCTTGAGGCAAGGTGGTTTCCTCTTTGTCTGCAAAGTGACGGCTATATTTACTGTTTAGGCGGAGTAATCCGTGAGGAAGGAATAAACAAAACAACAAAAACACTACAAATCTTTGATATTGATAAAAATCAGTGGTTTTACGGTCCTGCTATGATTTCAAATGAAGGAATCTGGGGCGGTGTTGTTTATAGCAACAACATTTATATTGTTAAGGATTCTTCAATCGAAATTTACAACATCTCAAAAAGAGAATGGACTTCTGTGCCTAACACTTCTGGGATAAATAAAACTGAAGATGTTTTAGCCGCTGAGGGAAAGGGCGGGAAGCTATTTTGTGTATTCTCTGATTCTGTTAGAGTTTACAATCCCCATAATAACCAATGGACAATACTAGCAAACACATCGACCGATGATACTAACTTTGGGCTTGGTATAGTCTGTAACACAAAATAAAAATAGTTATTGAGCCATCAAAATGGCAGATATAATGGTGTCTTTATAAAATTGATACCCTATAAAGACACCATATTTATAAAAATAAATTTATTGTGCCTTTAATCTATAAATAACAACAATAAAGGGATACCGAATCGGCATCCCACTGAAACGTATCAACATATCACTTCACATTTAATACTAGCTCCTGAATATTACCTCTTCCTTGTAAAACATACGTGAAACCACACCAAGAACAACCCCAACATAAACTATCGATAAACCAAGGGCTAATAATAAATTAAAATACTGTATCACACCCTAGCACCATCTTAAAAGCAGCTATGGTGTTAAGGACAGGAATAGCAAACATATAAACCGGTATTTCTGTCGGTTGCATATACATTATTGAATACCCGGGCAGCATTGCAACAATTATTAGAAAGGACATATATATCTGTGCTTCTTTAAAGGATCTGGCATATGTACTGAGTGCAACCTGTAACCCTGCAAATGTTGCTCCTAAAGTACAGGATATAAGTATTCCCAGTATTATTGCAAGCGGTGGAATGGAAAATCCCACAATCTGATCCCCTGTACCCATAGTCAAGAAATTCGGATTCAGCTTATAGCCTATAATAATTCCAACTAATGATGCTATTAAATTGATGAATGAGAACAGGGTAACCGCAAGGTATTTACCTATAAGGATGGAATGCCTCTCAGGTTTAGTGGTCAGTAAAGGCTCAAAAGTATTTCTTTCCTTCTCAGCTGCCACAAGGTCTGTAGCTGGTGCTACACCGCCAATAACCATAAGTATACCGATCATCAGCGGTAACATCATTGTCAGCATTTTTCCTCCCGACCTTTGATTTTCAGCAACATTGTCTTCTACGATTCTGACAGGTTCTAAAATACCAGTGTTTAGGCCATGAAATGCTATCCTTTCGTTTACAACTGCTTTAGTAAATTTCTGAATCTCCGCAGCAATTATACCTTACGCTTCCGTCAGACTTTGTATTTGACTTATCATATATAATTTTAATATCAAAAGGTTTTCCTTCTTTAAGTTTTTCCGAATAGTCTTTTTCGAAATCAAGTACAATTCTAACCTTACCGTCTTTAACTGCCTCTATTGGATTATCTTGATCAACCAGTTTAATATTAGAATTATTCTTAATAATGCGATTTTGTACAAACTGCTTTAAATCCTCTGTTTTTGAATTTTCAGACAGGGCGATTGTTACATTCTGACTTATATCTTTTTGCAGCTTATCTGCACCCTCCCCTATTAATAATAAATTGATAAATTAAATAAACAACCTGGAGCACTCCAATTTATGTAAAAGATAGAGCGTAAACTCCATCCCAAACATCTTATGCTTAAAATAATATAATAACCGAGCTAACCTCATAATTTATACTAATATACCATTACAAGTCGTTTATTGTATTTATTTAGTAATTATATATAATATTTTCCAATATGTAAATAGTTCTTGCATTAATTACCATATTATATTTTCCAATTCGACAATTATCACCATATTTGACCGCCAATTCGTTTGATTGTGTCCACCAATTATTGACATATGTAAATAAAAGTATATAATATTAATTATTAGATAATATGGAATATTTCTTTTTAATTAGCACAGCTTCAGACTTTCCATATTAATTAAAACATGACTTAGAAACCACATTTTATTAATAAAGCAGTGATTTCAATTTATATTTTTTGGAGGGTAATAATTATGATGAATTCAAATTTATTAAAGAACCATATTTTAAGAAATAAAGTAAGCAAAGAAGTAAATAATCCTGCAGGCAATCTTGCTCAAGAAATACAAGAGCAAGATTTAAACGGACAAGCTGGTGGAACTTTATGGACTACTGTAACTACAGTAACAGTAGTAACTCCGACTCCCGTTGCACGCTGCGGCCGTGTTTACACCGTATCGGCTGAGTGTAATGGTGGAACAAGATGTGCTTAACTGTTTAATAAAGAAACAGTATTAATTTGTCTGTAAATTGGTTTCTAAGTCATTTTACAAAAAAACAAAAAAATTCGATATAATTTTAAGCAACACTATTACCCTTCCGAACTAAACACGAGGAGCTTTTTAATGACTGATTATAAAAGTAATACTGCGGAAACGTATTTACAAGAAGTTTATAATATTACATTTGATGATGTAATAGATTTTTGGATGACACTGTTTCCAGAAATAAAAAAACCCAGTGATTTAATAAAAATATTAAAGGATTATTCAGGAACCGATTTTAAAGAGTTGAAAAAGGAATATCACACACCTCATCAAAATGATCTAAGTTCCATGTTTAGTTTCTTAGAAAACCTAGATCACTCTGATTCATATTTTAACGCTATTTTTAGCAGAGCTGCCAAGACTTACAAATGGGTCTGGTTCTTTAGGCCTATAATCAGGTATCACATCAATGATTTTTATCTTTATATAACTGAATCGGATTTTATCGTTAATAAAGATGAATTTCTTTTTGAAATTATTTGTACTATACTTGGCAACCTTAATGATATGTCTTATAGAGTGCTTATTCTGGAAACAAATATTGCCAGAATGGATAATAGACTATTGGGTGAAAATTCAACGCAAAAGGCAGAATACTTTGCTAATACATTATTGAAAGATGAATCATATTTAAGGTCTTTATACGACGAGTATAATGAATTAACCCGCTTAATGAAGATAAAGGTAGAAAATACATGCAAATATTTGAAGGATATTATTCGCAATACAAAAAATGAATACAATAATCTCTCTGACTGTTTTAGTGAAGGAAAAGGCCTTGGCAAAATAAGAAGCATTGTTTTGGGTACCGGCGATACTCATAATGACGGAAAGTCAGTGGCATGCATAACATTTGATTCGGGCGTACGCTTAGCCTACAAACCAAGGGCTTTAGATTTGGAGTATAAATATTTAAGTTTTATTGACTGGATAAATCAGCAAGATATTCACTGCTTTTATAAATTAAAGTCCCCTAAAGTACATTACATTGATAGTGCAGGATGGATGGAATTTATAGATCATACTTATTGCCAAAGTCCAAATGATATTGCAAGATTCTACAGCCGTATAGGTCAATTATTGTGCTTATTGTATTTATTCAACGCAAAAGACTTTCACTATGAGAATTTAATTGCACATGGCGACCAACCGGTACTGATTGATTTGGAAACACTATTTCACCCTGAAATACTTAATATAAACATGGAAAGCTCAGATGCTTCTACTGTGGCTATGCGAATAATAAATAGCTCAGTAAAGGGAATTGCATTGCTTCCTACTCAGATAGTCAATCAAAAAAATAATAAAGTATTGGAAATAGGTGGCCTGAGTAATGAAAATGAACAGGTTGCACCTTTTAAAAGTATATTTATTAAAGATATTGATACCGATGAAATTAAAGTGGAAGCTGGTTATGGCTATATACATTCAAAAGACAATAGCCCCATTATTGACGGGAATAACGTAAAATCAGAACAATATATAAAGGAAATAAAAGATGGGTTTATTTATACATATAAATGGATACAGGAAAATAAGGACTTATTCAAGGCAACAGTCAATGATATGTTTGAAGGATGTCTATGCAGGATTTTATACAGACCTACAAACATATATATGCAACTGCTTAGCACAAGCTATCACCCTGATCTGTTAAGAAATCCCATAGACAGGAAGGTATACCTTCACAGAATCGGCTTGGTTACTGATGAGGATAAAAAGGATATTGCTGTATCTGAACTTTCCCAGATGCTAAACGGTGATGTACCTTATTTTTCGGTATATCTAGAAAAGGATAAGGTACTGGATGGCAGTAAGAAAGAAGTTGCCTCTTTACCAATGGGCTCAACACTCGGTACTGTCACCGGAAAGATTGAAGGACTTTCTGATCATGATTTTAACCGACAGTTGGCTTTGATAAATTGCAGCTATAACTATAAATCAGAGACCGATGGCAGATCCGAAACAAAAATTAGATTCCAGGAGTCGGTGGAATGTATTGAAATGCATAATGTATTGATTCGCACTGCAAAAACTATTGGCGATTTCATCTTAGAAAAAAGTATTGCCGGTAAAAAAAATGGGCAAATTGATAGAACATGGATAGGCCTAATGGAGATTATAAAGGATTATTATGAAATTACAAATGTAGGAAACGACATATACTCCGGCAACTGTGGAATTGCCCTGTTTCTGGCCCACTTGGGAGCAATAACTGGAGAGGAGAAATACACTGCAGCTGCATTTGAAACTATTACTTCCGTAATAAATTATATAGAAGATATAAAAGATATTAAGAAGGAAAAAATCGGCTTCTTCTGCGGAATAAGCGGATGGCTTTATTCAATATTCCATATAGGTAAAATTTCAAATAAAAAAGACTTAATAAACTATGTTTATAATAAAATTTATATAATAAAGGAATTACTGGCTTTGGACCAGCATTATGATATTATTTCAGGCTTGTCGGGTTCGATGGGGGCAATTCTTTCAATTTATGAAAAATCAGAAGGCAGCCATGTTAAAAATTTACTTGTTGATATTTGTGTTAATATTTATAAACTTATAAAAGAAAAGATTGTTGTTTTTGAAGAAAATAGGGGAATTACCTGGGGTGAAGAAGGTTTTGTAGGGTTCTCCCATGGAAATGCCGGAGTTGATTCACAGTTGATTAGATTATATAGTATAATAAACGACGATGACCTTTTAGGTGTGCTGAAAAGCTCACTTTGCTATGAGAGAAGTATGTTTGACGAGAAGTACAACAATTGGCGTAAGCAGCTCAACAAAGAAGGATATTCCAATGCCTGGTGCCATGGTGCACCTGGAATCTTACTTTCCAGGCTTATGCTTATAAAGTACGGATACACTGATGATATGATCATGAAAGAAATTGACCTAGCAATAAAAACAGTCAAAGAGAATTCCTTTGGAAATGATTTTTGCCTATGTCATGGAGATTTAGGCAACCTCCGTGTATTGAATTATGCAGCTTATATTCTGGATGATACTTCTCTAAAGGCAAGTTGTTTATCCACCTTACAAAAATTTATCAGCGAATACTTCAATAATAGATGGAATGGCGGCGGTTTTTATGAAACGGAAAATTCAAGTCTGATGACAGGATTGGCAGGCCTAGGCTATGGGATCTTGCAGTTTTATAAACCAGGTTTTTTACCTGAAGTTTTATGCATCGAATAGCATCCAGCAAACATATACAAAATTGACAGGGAGAAGATTATGGATAATACTATCTTATCAGTTCAAAAAGTAACAAAAAAATATAAAAATCAAACTGTATTAGACAATGTAGATCTTTCTATTAATAAGAGTGAAATTGTGGGTCTAGTTGGTCCCAATGGTTCGGGTAAGACTACTATTATGGGAATTATTGTGGGCTTAATAAAAAATTATGAAGGGAATGTCCTTATTAATGGTGAGAATATACGAACACACAAAAAAGGCAAGGCCAAACAAGTGGGATGTGTTATTGAAGCTCCGGGATTTTACCCCAATATGACTGGTTATGAAAACCTAAAGTTCTTTTCCCATGTGTTCGGAGGAATAAAAAGTTCAGAAATCGATGAGATGGTTAAACTCCTAGGGCTTGAGAATTCTATTCATAAAAAAGTAAAGAACTATTCACTAGGCATGAAGCAAAGACTTGGTATTGGTCAGGCAGTATTGGGTTATCCCAGTCTCCTTATTTTAGATGAGCCTACCAATGGTCTTGATCCCAATATTATACCGAGCATTAGGCAGTTTATTAAATATATGGCCCGCGAAAAAGGTTTGTCTGTATTGATATCAAGTCACATACTAACGGAAATCGAAGCGATATGCGATAAAGTTGTATTTATTAAAAACGGGAAAGTAATAGAGGAGTTGCACATAGATTCCAAAGAAGTTGAAGACAGCATACCATATGTGTTTGAAACCGAAAAAGCAGAACAACTGCAAAGCTTCCTTAAAGCAAAATCTATTAATTGCTCTATTGAAAACGGGGAAAACGTTATAGCTTTTTTACCTCCTAATGAAATTGAAAAGGTGATAAGCCAAATTATACAACAAGGAATTGCTCTACGGGGTATGTATAAGCAAAAAATAAGCTTAGAAGACAGATTCATAAAAAGTATAGGAGAGAATACAATTGAGTAATATTATTAAACTTTCAGTCTATGAATTTATAAATGTTGTTAAAACCAGGGGTTTTTTATATGCAATGCTGATAGGAGCATTATATATATCATTGTGGATTTTTATAAGCCCCAAGTCATTCTCGAGCTATAATTACCAATTTGAATTTTTCAGAGTTATAAATTTTATTATTTTATATTATTCATGTGCAGTATTAGGTAAAGAATTTACCTATGGAACATCCAACATTTTATTTACAGGTGCACTTACTCGGACTCAGGTTCTACTGGAAAAAATATTTGTAATATTAAAATTCGGTTTGTTTTTTTGGCTTTGCTCTCGATTTATTGAGATCATAGTGCAGCTCCGCATATATGGAAAACTGGATATTGCAGTCCTAATCGGTAAAATTACAATATTCTCTTTAATTATCTATTTGCTGATAAGCTTTGTAATAGGTTCATTTGGTCTACTAATATCTATTGCTATGCGTAAATTTACAAGTACTTTAATTATAACCTTGAGCGTTTTCGGAGTATTACAGCATTTCATTCCGATTTTTATAGAGCTCCGAACAAAGGAGCACTTAACATTAACAGAGCAAATCATTACTAAAACACCAAACTATACTATATTTTCCTGGGTGCAGTTTTGGGATATAAGTGCTATTCAAGTTTTAACAATGCTGTTATGGGGTTTCTTATTCTTCATTACTTCATATATGGTTATCAATAAAAGAAGCTTAAGATAGAGAGTTGGAGGAATTATGAGTAAGGTGTTTAAATTATCATATATTGAGCTAAAAAAATATCTTTTCAGCTATATAGCACTGTTTTTATTAGGTTTTACAATAATTTCAATATATTTTCTTCCTCCCTTTAATATAGTAGTCGACAAGACAAAAGTCACAATGCTGTATCTATTACCTTTTATAATGACGGTTATTTATTCACACATATTAAGCAAGGAGTTTGAAAACAAGACCTTTAAAGTGCTTTTTACCGGCACTTTGACAAGAATACAGGTAGTTTTGTATAAAATGTTTACAATCATAGAGATAACTATTTTATTCGCAGTACTTTACCAAGCCCTCATACATTTATCAATGTTATTGTCGAATCAACCATTGTCTTTAAACATATTACTCAAAGATATAATGAATTCGATTTTTTCATTTTTAGTATACGCTACTATTGTAGGGTCTTTTGCATTTTTTGTTACTTCAGTATCATGTAAATTCACAACTACTTTTATTGTAACATATATTTGTTTCAATGATTTTATTGAAAACTTCCTTTCTATAGTGGTTGATAAAACAAAGAATGAAATCATTAGATCCATAGCAGAAAATATTCCCTTTACAGTAACGGCAAACGGATTTTATTCGCAAAGCTATACTGCCATGCAGGTCATAATTCTGCTGGCAATATCTGCAGTATTATTGACTGCTGCGTGCCTGATAATAGAAAAGAGAGACTTTAGATGACACGATGATTATTGAATATAGAGGTATTTGCAAATGATTTTTTTAAAAAGAAAAGTTCCATATGTGGAATCTCTTCAGCTTACAGAATGTGGCTTGAGCTGCGTGTGTATGATTCTGAGATACTATAAAAGTTATGAGACATTACAGGAACTACGCAGCTATTTAGATATAGGGAGAGATGGAAGTACCCTCAAACAGTTAAATGGATTACTGCAAAAACTGAATTTTGATACAAAGCTATATAAAAGTCCTGCCGAAGGGTTAAGTCAAATAAAATTACCTGCAATTCTGTTTTGGGAGAATAGCCACTTTGTTATACTAGAGAAAATTAACAGCCGCTATGCTTATGTCGTTGACCCTGCATATGGGAGACGAAAATTTGAACTTGATGAATTCAAAGCTTTATATTCAGAGTATGCTTTAGCAGGGCATCCAAATGAAGAATTTGTCCCTTGTAAAAAAGAGAAGAGCATCTGGTTTTACTTTTTACCGGTAATTTTTCAAAAAAAATTGCTGTTCTTGATGATCTCATTACTCTCAGTTTTCACATATTTGTTAACATTAGGGATGCCTATTTTTATCCAGAAATTGATTGATAATGTTATTACGAAAAAAGATGTCGGCTATATAAAAAATTCACTCATCTTTTTGGGAGTATTTTCATTAATATACATAGCGATTAATTTTATAAAAAATAAAAATTTAATCAGATTGAAATTGCATATTGATGAGTCTGTATCAACAGGTGTATTCTATCATCTCCTAAAAGTGCCTTTTAAGTTTTTTGATATTAGAAATAAATATGACATACTTTATACCCTAAATAGCAGTTTTATTATACGTGAAACATTTGCAAACCAAATGATTAATGGAATTATTGACTGCGGTGCCGTATTATTTATTATATTTTATATGGCTAATCAGTCTATAGTATTAACATTTGTCTCAGTTATTTTATTCCTTGTGAATTTAATACTAATTGCTATAAGCCAGCCTTATGTGGCTGAATATAGTAAATATCTGATTACAGAGCAGGGAAAAGTGCAAGGTGTGCAAATAGAATCAGTTTTTTCTATTCTTGGAATAAAAATGTCCGCTATCGAGAATGATGTTTTTAAAACTTGGAATAGCAAGTATCAAACTTATCTCAATAAATATTCCTATAAGGAAAAAGTGAATAATTATATTGATATATTAATGTCTTTTATTAAAGTAATTTCGCCTTTAATAATACTGTCGACCAGTGTATACCTCACAATAAAATCTCAAATTACCATTGGTCAGACTATTGCCTTTTATTCTCTATGCAATACTTTTTTTTCATTATCCAACTCTGTATTTAACATTTGGTTTAGCTTTATAAACAGCAGCTTATATTTGGAAAGATTGGGCGATATTATTACGACAGAAAAGGAAAACATATCTGAAGATCTGATTAAAGCTCAAATAGACGGAAATATTAGGCTGGATAATGTTTCATTTTCCTATTCAAAACACTCAAGCCAAGTTATAAAAAATGTAAGCATAGAAATACCTAGCGGTAACAAAGTAGCCATTGTGGGAAAGTCAGGGTCTGGAAAAAGCACCTTGGCGAAGTTGTTGGTAGGATTGTATGCACCTACTGAAGGAGATGTTTTCTATAATAATATCCACATAGATAAGCTTGACAAGGGATACTTAAGGAGCCAAATGGGGATAGTACCTCAAGATATTTCATTATTTAACAAATCAATATATGATAATATTGCAATGGACAGGGGAGAAATAACTTTAGAAAAAGTGGAAAGGGCATGTCAGATAGCTCAAATAGCTTATGATATCAGTAGTATGCCAATGGGCTATAACACTTTAGTTTCTGAAATGGGCATGAACCTATCAGGCGGGCAGCGGCAAAGAATTGCACTTGCAAGGGCAATATTGAATGAGCCTAAAATACTGGTTTTAGATGAGGCAACAAGTTCACTGGATTATTTAAATGAAAAATTGGTATCGGATTATTTCAAAAGTATCGGTTGTACTCGAATTATTATCGCTCATCGGTTATCTACCATTGTAGACTCAGATATAATTTTTGTACTAAAAGATGGAAAGGTAGTTGAGCAGGGTACACATTACGAACTGTTGAGAAAAGGCGGTGAATATTCGGTGTTATATCAAGCCAATAACAATGATATCTCATAACTAGCTTTAACTGGTGAGAGAGTACCCTGCCAAGGTACTTTATGGAATTATGAATTTACCACAAAATATATTGTTGAACCAAACTTTTTATATCTCTTTTTCCAACTTTATCTATTCCTCAGTAATATATTGAAAATATAAAGTCAATAATACCATTTGCTAGATTCGAAGCTTTTATTCTTTGTAACTGTTTTATTTAACACAGAATAAGATATAAGGTAAAAAATATCATTGATTTTTAATTAAATTTTTATGGAGGAATAAATAATGAAGGTGGCTATATTAACTATGTTTAACGGTTTAGATAGCACATACTCACTGGTAAATGTTGTAGCTGAACACTTAAAAATATTGCTCGACGCTGGTATACAAACTAAGGTCCTAGTTAGTGAGGATTGTAATGATAGTGAAAAATACGGAATATTTCTTGATGATAGGATAGAATGGGCTAAAGTTGCCAATAGAGTTAATGGACAATTAATCCATTGGTATGATTATTCTAGTCCAACTGGCAAATTACATGACACTTTTTTTGAAGAAGCCGATGTAATTGCTAAAGATTTAATTGAAAAATTGGCTGATACTGATGTGTGTATTATGCATGATATTCATTATCAGGGTTGGCATTTGGTACATAATGTAGCAATAAGAAAAGCCCAGGAACACTTAAATAAGATAAGGTTTATCGCATTTACCCATTCGGCACCGGTTAACCGCCCCTCTAAAACAGAATGGCCTTTTTCTGCCCGATATACACCTATGCCCAATACTATTTACGCATATCCCACACTTTCTGGATTACCAGCATTAGCGAAACAATATAATGTATCGGAAGGGAAATGTTATGCAATAAATAATAGTCTGGATTTACTGTCAGGTATGAGTGAAGCAACAAAATCAATTTCATCGCAATTCGATATATTATCACCAGATATATTAATAGTCTATCCAGGTAGACTCACACAAGGTAAAAAATTCGAAAAAGTTGCAGCTTTCGCCGGTGCAATGAAAAGAAAAACAGAAAGAGATGTAAAAGTTATTTTCTGTGATTTCCCTTCCAGTGATATAAATCCTTTAACTTACAAAGGATTAATAAAAGTTATGGGATATAATTTTGGAATTAATGTCCAAGATATAGCTTTTACATCTGATATGGGTTATCCCAATGGGTTTCCAAGAGAATCTGTATTAGAGCTCTTTACACTATCAAACCTTTTTGTATGTCCTTCATTTTCAGAGTCATTTGGACTTACCATACTTGAAGCGGCAAGTAGAGGAAATTTTCTCATATTAAACCAATCAGTCCCGGCACTTGAAGAACTGGGCAAAAAACTTCATGCGTATTTTATGAGGTGGGATGCAAGAAACTTTGGCTATGATACCAAGGAAAAATACAATCCTTCAGAGAGATTTTATCTGGAAGAACATGCAGAAATAGTTCTAAACTTAATGCTTGATAATAGTGTGATTTTCGCAAAGGCTATGGTCAGGCAAAGATACAGTCCCAAATGGGTTTGGAAGAATCAATTAGAACCTTTATTGGAAATCTAGTATATTGCTTGCTATAGTAGGGGGGTCTAACAGGTGAAAAGTATTATGATATTTGCACCACATCCTGATGACGAGGTACTTATGACTTCAGGAATAATCGAAAATGCTGTTATAGAAGGAAATAGAGTCAAAGTCGTAATTCTTACGAATGGGGATTATGGGGCAAGTAACAAAATATATGGTCAAATACGCTTAAGCGAATCTATAGACGCTTTAACCTTTCTTGGATTAAAAATTGAAGACATTGTTTTTCTTGGATATGGAGATACAGGAATGTCCAAGGAAGATAGCTTTCTAAGAAAATTATATTACTCTGAATCTGATACAGATATAATAAAAACAAGTGTTGGATCGCAAACATATGGTATTTCCTTAAATTCAAATCCCAATTTTGCCTCATTTAAGGATTTCCATAGTTTACTATATGGCACACCTGGTGATTACAATAAAAAAACTATAATGTCGGATATTGAAGCAGCAGTTAAAATGAATTTACCTGATGATATATATGTGACCTCTCTTTACGATGGCCACAGCGATCACAGTACTGCATATTTATTTGTTGTAGATTCAATAATTAATATAAAGAAACAGATTCCTAGCTATTCACCTAAACTGCATGAGAGTCTTATTCATCCTGTAAATGGGGATGAAAATTCCTGGCCATCAAGGGAGATTGACCCATTTTCCATAATTCCTTTTACAAAGCCTCCACAATTAGAAGATCTTACAACCTTAAAATGGGAATCAATAGAAAGTATTCCCGTTCCTGATAATATGCAAGTAGTTCCGCGTGAATTTAATAAAAAATATCAAGCAATTAATAAATATTATTCGCAAATTTATGCTCCGTATTATCTTAATTCTTTTGCAAAAAGCAATGAGTTTTTTTGGGTTAGAGACTTTTCAAACATAGCTTTAAATGCTGAAGTTGAAGTATCTTCGGAGAATTCAGATTACGGTCAGCTAGGTACTAAGGCGATAGACGGTATAAGGGACGGGTACCCACGCTATACTGAGAAGGAGTGGGTTACGACAGGAGAATTGAATGGTGCCTGGATAAAACTAAGTTGGCCTATGCCACAATGGGTAAAATGTATTGTGCTTTATGACAGACCTAACCTTATTGATCATATAGAAAAGGCAACATTGACCTTTAGCGATGGGGATTTTATTGAAGTTGGACCCCTAACTAATAATGGAAGTGGTGATGTTATATCTTTCCAACCAAAGTCAATAACATGGATTAAGCTGATAATTTCACAGGCATCAGGCGAAAATATCGGCCTATCAGAATTTGAAGTATATTAGGGAAAATGCCAAGTCACTAATATAAAAGGTGCATGTTTTACTAAGGTATCTCAAGTTTTGTTTTTAGTGCAATATACAAACAGTACTCTCTAACTTTATTTGCATCTAAATCATCTATTTTATATTGATCATACTTACCGCCTTCAAAACAGAACTTTGAAAATAAATTATCTGTATGCCAGCAATGTATATGTGGATGATTAGTAATATAGTCATCACTAGTGCTATCATAATCTAACCTGCTTCCATCTATACGTACTGTATCTACCAGATGATTTACTGCAATCTCGGTGCTATACATTGAAGTCACTCCACGGCACCATCCAGGCCAACTGCCTTCATTGTCTTTAAATTCTGAATTGATAATATGTTTTGCAATAAGAACTGCTAATTTACATACTTCCCTCACTAATTTAGAACTTCCATAATGGCTCGAACCTATATTAAAAATTCCTTTGTGTTTAAGATTAAAGAGTTTTGCAATTCGCTTTATATTCTCCTTAGTCTCATTATCGTTAACATAAGAACCTTGCCCAACTGTATAATAATCGGGATAGAAAGAATTCCACGAAGGTGCTAAAAATACATCTGCGTCAGTACGAAGTAATAAGTCATATTGCTCAAGAAAACTGGAATTATTATCAGCCAGGCAGCTTATTGAATTAATATAATGATAGTTCTTCCATTCAGGTAAATAACTTATAGGGTTATACTCAACCTTTATACAATCATCCGGTATTAAACTTAATGCTTCTCTTGTGCCAAATACAATTAAATCAGTATCTTTAGGCTGAATAAATTTTAGCGATTTGTAGAGGCATCCGAATTGAAGCATCAAATGACGTTTATTTTCTAGAAAAATAACAATTGCCCTACGCATAATGTCCCTCCGCTAGCATTAGAAAGAATGCTTTACATCAGTAAAGCATTCTTTGATTTTAGGAATTATGGCATATTTATGCTTAAAGTCCTCTGATGTCAGGACATGCAAACGACATAATTCCTTACAATTGGTTTGATCGCAAATAATTATGCTATAAAATTAAGCCCAATAAAAAGTTTCTGTTATCTCATCATAAATACGACGACAAGTTGTCGTTGTCGAAGTGGATGTTGTGCTTGTAGTGCTTGATGAAGTAGTAGTTGTCGTACTTGTTGTTCTTGTTGTTGTAGTACTCGTTGTAGTAGTGCTGGTAGTACTTGTTGTAGTAGTCGTAGTGCTTGTAGTAGTTGTTGTTGTTGTGCTTGTAGTAGTTGTTGTTGTTGAAATTATACCTAGAATATTTTCAAGCTTTGCTTGTAAAAGTTCTTGCGTATCAACAACACTATCCAATACACTCTTAACACTTTCGTTTATAGCCTCCAACTGTTCAATAGTTGGTTTGTTAGCACCTGTTAATCCCAAAACAAATTGTATCTTTTCAGCTTCTGCATTAATAACATGCGATAGGCCAATCTCTTCGAGTGCAATAGACGCAAGAAGTAAGTTAATAACGTCCTTGGTTTTAAGATCTATTTCAGGAGAAATATTGGGTATATTGGGTAATGACATATTAATCACCTTTCTTTATATTTTTTGTATCCATAATTTATATTATGTATACCTTTGTTATATAGTTCCATAATAAGTTCTGGTGATAAAATTGAAACTATATAACTTTCAATTAATTAGCAGCCATTTACTTGGCTATCAATACTTCTTTTAACTGAATTTAGTATATCTATATTAACAATATCATTAGACTTCTGTACATATTTATATGAGTTAACTGGTATGATAGGTTATAAGATAATCTTTTCAAAAATATACTTTACTGTATAAATTTGCGAGAGATGTTTTATGGAACAAAATAACTATTTAAGCAATATGGAACAAGAGACTTATGATTCTGCCGAAAATTCCAGCTGTAATCAAAATAATTCATGTCAAACTCATACACATGAGTTTTTAGGAAGTACAAAATTGGCGGAATAAGGCGATGAAAGACATAATCATCGTTTTGCTGGTGTCACAAGTGAGCTTATACCTGTAGCAGGTGATAATCATGTTCATGAAATATTAGTCAATACCGATTTCTTTGATCATAATCATGAAGTTGGTATAAGAACAGGAATAGCAGTTGATGTTGGAGATGGTAAGCATGTACATCTTGCACATGGTAATACAACTATGGTCGATGGGCACGTTCATGCTTTTATTTCTGCTACACTCATTCAAAAACCTTTATTACCCCCTGAAGATTGATATATTGATAGTATTAATCATGAACAATAGCATGCTTTAATTCACAAATTATATATAAATGTTTTGCATATGTAATCATTACAACCCACTCCGAACTTTCCCCAGTCAAGTTGACAGGGATGGTTCGGAGCGGGTCGTTCTATTTATATATTATGCTCATTCAGAGCCCACCCATAGTAATTTATTACCTTAACGAAAAATGTAGTTTATCAATCACACAACACATTTATTAACATAAAATATGGTAATTATAGAATTTGTATAAGCGGCTCGAAAGGTTAGTAGAAATTGCAAAAGTATTCAACAAATTCAGATGACCAATACTTCAGATCTGACTGCGATTTTAATAAGGATAACTCTATTAACATTGCGGATATAATAATTTTGGCAAAACATTTTAATGAAAATAGTAACAATTATATGCCAATTTCTTTATTTTAAAACCTTGTATTGTTATAGTAAAAAGTTATACTATAGTTGAGTAAACATATTGGAAAAGGCAGTCGAACAAACCAACTCAGAATACGGAACCAAGAAGTTTACAGTTCTTAGGCAATGTAGCTTTCTATGGATGGAAAGGGACGAGCACTAGATAATCAAAGGATAGAGCGGTTTTTCAGGTCATACAAATGGGAAAAGCTTTATCTGGAGGATTATGATGCTGGATCTCAATTAAAGCAGATTACAAAGGGCTATATAGGATACTATAGCAATGTAAGACCACATGAATCCTTGGGCTATGAAACACCAGCAGATATTTATTTTAATGTCAGAAGTATTAAAGCGGTTATTTAGGTCCATCCCGCGAAGCGGCGAAATTTTGAAAATTCCACTCGGGCTACACCCTCCCTACATTTTCAAAATTTCGATACCTAATCGACCTAGTGAAACATAAAATACAAACAAAGAAAGGAGACCTAACTTAGAGCAACAAAAAAATTGTCTTGACAATTGGGGGCATTGTATTTAGGGCATATTTGGCTTTTGGTTCTCGACTTCATGTTTATTATAATTTGATTGGAAGTTTCAGATTTCATAATTATTTCGATGTCCTTAGGATAGAAATTTTGCAAACCTATCATTCGCGTCAATGAGCACCACCACCATGTTTTAGATGCTCATAGTATATCATTGTTAGGGAGCAGTATTCAATATAATATACCCAAATCAACACCTAGAAGGAAAGTCTTAGAGCCATCAGTAATTCATTAAGGTTGTATTCCCACAATATAAGCATTGAAATATTTTGTGAGAGTTTTGCTCCATTTTGCACTCCTTATTTATTTTACTGGTTATATTTCTCACAATGTCCGATAAATTGAACTTTATCATAAAAACAGTTTATGTAAAAGACAAAAACGTTGCAAATATGGACTACTAGATTAAGATAAACGCAACACTTTCATATCATTCAAGAAAGGAATTTCTATACCTATTTTGTGCATTATAAAGTATAAATATGTTTCTGCAGTCTGCAGCCATGATATCGTGATATCTCTGATGGTTTCAAGAAAGAAGCCCTGGTACACTATCAAATGTACTCAAGGCTCTGATTTTTAGTAAAAAGTTAGCTACCACTCTCAGTGTGGTACCATCAGGAATAATGATCACATTATTACTATTTGTGCAATGAATGCGGCAAAATATACTTAAGTAAGACTCTCTAAAAATTATTGTTACTCACCTGATATTGGAACTATCTCATAAGGTTTATTCTCGCTTCCCTTTCCGCTTTTAACTTTACATAAATCCTTATTAAGTACTACCGCAGGGCAGACACCTGTGTATCCATCCGTAGGACAATTAGTTACAAGACCCGGAGACTTTGGCAAAGACCTCATTTCTTCGCTTAAAGCCCATATAGAATCACCAAAGCAATGTGGTGTTTCAAGCCAGAATTGACAGTAATCTTTATCACTAAAACCTCTTACAGTGTTTACTTTTACTGCTTCCTTTGTAGGCTTTCTTCTGCATTCCCATCCCCTATCCCACACGTATCGTTTTATCTCAACCGTTGATAAAAGGAAAACCTTGTCTGTGAAAGTCTTGTAATATATATTGCTATAATCCTTTTCTGCATCATCCAGCCTATTTGCTGCCCTTCCACTTTGTATTGGATAATACGAATCACTGCCCCCTTCTTTCTCTTTTTCATCTTTTTCAGAAAGAAGTACATCATGCTTATGATTTAATAAAATTTCCCTTTCATTTCTAGTAAAGTTTTTATCTGATAAAAATCCTGCTTCTAATTCGTATGGATTTCTCGATACATATTCTAATGAAGGAGGTACACCTTCCCATTTTATGACCTGATCTGAACTGTTAAGCCATTGACGCAAGTTTGCATCCTTCCAATAAACACGTATATGCTTATTTAACAGCTCAAAATTGTAAGTTTCCTCCCCGCCACCATTAGCTCCATTAAAAGGCTTTATGCATAAGATTCGTTCAGAAAAAAGCATTGGGTTACCACTCTTATCAAGGTTAATGATTCTCCATAAAATTGGTTTATCCAGATATTTACCATAGTATAGATAATCACCTATATCTAGTACTTTAGTACTGTTATCTTTAACACCAACACTACAGCTTAATAGTAAACCAGATATAGCAACTACTAATAACCCGATATACATTCTTTTCATTGAATTCTCCCCCCTACCATATGTCTCTCCAATAAGTTACTTTAACTTACTTCCGAGCCAATCTACAAATCCATTTTTTAGATCGTTCAATTTGCTTCCTGCGTTATTGAAAATTTCATCTGCCTTTTTTTGTACAGGTTTTATTATCTCATCAGCCTTTTTTTGTATGGGTTTAATTACTTCCTTAGCTTTCTTTTGTACAGGCTTAACCACATTATCACCAAACCATCCAGATGAATTCGTTTTCCTTTTTTCTATTTCATCAGCTTTCTTCCACGGCTCTGTCTTGTATATTTGGGAAATGCTTTTTTGTTCCATTCCTTTGGATACCCCTACGGTTGCTTTCGGTGATAACTTGTAGTATTTAGACGAGTCAACCTTTTTGTTCATCGCGTCTTTAAATAGAGCTGTACTGTTAGCAACAGCTTTATTGTAGTTATCTCTACTGGCCCTAAACAAATCATCGTAAAGACTATGTTGGTTTAAGTCCTGCTTGCCGTATACTTGAAACATAGTTATTTCACCATTTGAGTTTCTTTCTGTGTGTGAAGGGGTCCATGAATCTGTAAGATAATGTAATGCTTTTCCCAAGCTAAAATACGCCCCTTGTAAATCCCCTTTATTTTTAAAGTCAATAAAGTCTGCAACCCGCTTATTTGTTTCAAGAACTACCTTTGTATGGGTATCTTTCGCACTCCACTCACTGTCTGCCATTGAATGCCAATACTGAAGATTCCCATAGTGTGATTGTAACGTCGTAGTATCCTTTATTCCTGGAATATTTTTGGCTATTGGGCCAACGTAGCTGGATTCCCAGAACCAGTAACTTACAGTATTTTTTAGCCTACCAACCCATTCTACAGGTTCTTTTATAATATTGTAGACAAACTTTGCACCAGGTATAGATTTTATTTGTTCTTTAATTGTTTCTTTCACCTTATCCATAGCCTCAGAGAACTCTTTTTTTGCATCAAGGGAATTGAAAATTACTTTTCCCTTGTCATCTATTTGCAAGTCTGGTAAATCAGGCGATATCAACCCTGCAAAATATGCCTCCAGAGACTTTTCATCCAACTTATCAAGCATATTATTTTGTTTTAGAACATCATAACCAACCATAAAGTGATTATATAAATCTGCATGCCCTGTAGGATCCCAGTACATTATAGGTTCATTATGACAATAAGTGTATAAGTTAAGACTTAACGGATCACCTGGGTCGCCAGTATACGTGTCCTCCTGCAGAAATCTCGCTATCTGCGGATCATACATTCCTTAACGAAGTAATATGTACTTCAAATATAGTAGCCATCCGGTTTCAGATGGCTATATATGTTGAGTTTGTTTTCAAGGTTCAATTGTTTATGTATTAGGCTTTTCCTCCTTTGATTACTTTAATTTCAACTTCCTGAGTTTCTACCTTTGCAGAGAGTTCTTCAACTGCTTTTTTCACTTCTTTGACCTCTTCATATGTTTGATTATATCCATCAAACAAAGCTTTTGAGTTGTTATCCAGCTTGTTTTCAATCCTTATGATATCATTTTTTATGCCTTTTATATCACTATTTACAGCATCTATCTTATTGTCCATGGAGTTGAATTTTTCCGAAAACTCCGAATACATTTTAGTCATCAATTCAAACATTTTATCTTCCATTTTAATTTTTCCTTCCTGTAATTCAAGTATAAATATTATATCATTCTTCCATATGTTAAGAAATATTATCCTTTAATATTTTCTTCTTGTGGGTGTACATAGGGCTTACCGCTTTTCATAAGGCCGTAGACAATGTTTATAACCCTTCTTGTAACTGCCTTTATAGCTTGACCTGATGTTTTGCCTTGTGATATCTTCCGATGATAATACTCGTAGAAAAGACCGTTTACAGGCTTCTTTTTGTTTCTTCCTGCACTTATGTTTCTTGCTGCAATACCTTGGAAAATGTAATATAATCGGCGGTTTCCGAACCTGTTGCGGATATTTCTTTCTGTGTCACCTGATGACTGGCTAATAGGTGAACATCCAGCGAACTTTGCCAGCTTATCGGAATTTGCAAACCTTTTTATGTCGCCTACCTCGGCAATTATGGCAGCAGCAGTAACAAAATCAATACCTTTCATAGTTTCCAGTTTATACGGCAATGTTTTCATTAGTGCCTTAATTTCCTTTTCAATCATGGTAATTTCATTGTTATTGTGCTTTATTTCCTTAATCGTACTTGGAACTATAAAGTTTCTGGAATCCTGAAATTCAGTGCTTGTATCTCCATCTTTTCCAATTGCCTCTAAGATAAACCTTGCCTTTACAACATCAAAAAAGCCGCTGCTTTTCTCATAAAGTATTGCTCCAAGTTCCTCCTCTGTAATATCTTTTAGCTTGGATGGGGAAGGGAACCGCTCCCAGAATTCAAGACCCGTTGCACAATCAAAGACACTAAAAAAGGACTTATATGAGGGATAGTGCTGAATAATGTAGGATTGGACCTGATTTTTAAGAGTGATATTATCATTTACAATACTGGCCCGTTTTCTTACCAGTGTCCCAATTGTCCAGTAAATATCCGACTGTAGAAAGTCTGGTAAGGAGAACTCTTGCAACACTTTCCGCATCTATGAAGTCGGTTTTACCATTTGCGGGATTGCCTCTTCTTTCGTAAGTGTCAAACCGACTGTATCTTGAGTGAAGAGTAATTTATTGAGATAATACCTTAAAATAATAGTTCTGGGAGGTATTGATGTCAAGTAATATAAAACACGATATTTGGAAGGAAAGAATAGCTGATTATCGTTCCA